>NZ_KE387154.1:0-58394 GCF_000430505.1 Eisenibacter elegans DSM 3317
AGATAAGTATAAGGACCTGTGCCACCTGCTACTGTGGTGTTCAGCGTAGTGTTCTCTCCAGCACATATCGTTGCATTGGTCGGCGTGATGGTTACCGTCGGTCGGGGGTTGACGGTGATGGTTACTGTCGCGGTACCAGTTACTGACGCATCATCGTCATCCGTAACGGTTACTTCAAAAATAGTGGTGGTAGTAAGGGCCACCGTAGTAGGGTTGGCCACTGTAGCATCTACCAAACTGGCGGCAGGAGTCCAAGCATAGCTATAATTTCCAGAGCCTCCTGTAACACCCGTAACTTCGAGTGTCGTTGTTTCATTGGCGCAAATGCTTGCATTAGGCGATGAGGCCGTAACCGTAAGCTGTGCATACGCATTATTACTCCAGGCTCCCCAAAGGAGTATCATTGCCCAGAAGTTTAGCCAAAAGGTTTGTTGCAGGTGTTTCATAGTGTGTTTAATGCCATTATTTGACAATATTTCCATTGGCATCCGTTCTGATGACGGTCATCATTTGGTTATTTTCAAAGAAAATAGTTCCAATAATCAAAAAACCACCGTTTCGGGGTTCGATTCCTGCGCGCCCTTGGTCGTCTCTAGTTCCGCCAAAGGTTTTGTCCCAGATGGGGTCTCCGGCAAAGTCCGTTTTGATTACCCATATATCTTGTCCACCTTGCCCTTTGCTTTCTGTATACCCTACAATCAGAAACCCTCCATCTCGGGTAGGGGTTACGGAAAAGCCTTCGTCATTGGCCGTTCCGCCATAATTGCGCTGCCAGATGAGCTGCCCACCAAGGTCGACTTTTAGCAGCCACACATCCCGTCCACCGGCGCTGTTGGTTTCTGTGCTTCCTACTATGATATAGCCATCAAACGTTTGCTTTACGTCTCGTGCGGTTTCGTTGCCCGCCCCTCCATAAGTGAAATCCCATTTTAGGTTGAGCAGCGAGTCTGTCAAAACCAGTCTGGCATCAGAGTTAGTACCAAGGTTGGGAAATGTATCTCCACACCAGAGCACATCTCCGTTGTTGGTTTGTATAATACTTCCTACGTTATTGCTTACACCTGTGAAGCCATAAATACGTTCTCGTAGCACATTACCTTCTATATCCGTACGGACGGCATACATTTGTGTTTGATTGGTAACGGGAGCTATCGTCATTCCCAGCAACAAATATTGATTGTTGGGCGCAGGTACTATACTGAATCCACGCTCATTGCGTGAAGGTAACCCATAGGTGCGCGACCACTGTTCCTGCCCTTGAGCATTGGTACCAATGAGGTATAGCGAGGTGGTATCACGCTCATTGATAATATCTCCAAAAACCAAAAAACCTTGGTTATTGGGTAGGGGTGCTACCGAACGCCCCTCATAGCCCGACAGGTTTTCGTTCCACAAAGGATTGCCATTGGCATCAAGGCGAATAATGACACTATTTTGGACATTGCGGTTTGCATCGATGACAGCCCGGGTGCTTGTTCCAACAAGGGTAAAAGAACCATCAGGGTTTTCGATGATGCTGAAAGCCCTGTCGTCCAGCGCGCCCCCTAGCAGTTTGATGAACACCCCTGAATCATCAGGGCGTACGTTTTGCAGTCGATTACAACTCCCCAAGGCTAGCCCCAAGGCCAACAAGCCTATCAAGAGGCTGTTAGCGGCGGTATTGTTTTTTCTTTTTGGGCTTATATATGGGGTACACATAGCCCACAGCGAAGGTGAATGTACTGAGCGACAAATCATTATCCAGATAACCATAACGAAAAATAAGTTCATTGTTTTCATAACGTTGCTCGGAGCGCACGATGTTCTGTAGGCCAAGGTCATAGCGAACATCCGCAAACAGACTCCCCAGCCCTCGTTTATACTCTAAGCCTATCCCTAAGGTGGCATAATAATATAGTTTTTTGCGTTGCTCACTGATATTGACCGGCAAGCCGGCTACTTGGCGCTGAATATCCTCATTGACAAAGTCATTGCGGCTAACCACAGCCAAGGCGCTAGCCAGATAGCTTATTGTAGGACCAGCATAGCCATAGAGCATAAAATTGCGCAGCCTGAAATTGTATTTATCCCCCAAATAGCCTTTGAGCAAGATAGGCAGCCGGAGATGATTTTGCCGCTCCTCAAAGGATACCGTTGCATAGCCAAAGAGCGTATTCTGGTACTGGTAACTTTGGTTGGTAAGCCCTAGCTCTGTGACCAGGCTCAGATACCGGTTGAGAGGCCGTTCGACGATTCCGCCGATATGAAAGCTGGATGCAGTGGTATAACGCGGCGGGTTGTTGCTATTGTCGAGGCTAAAGGTACGGATAAGGTTGACCACGCTGCGGCTTAGCCCCAGCCGCCCCCCCAATACCAGCTGAGGGCGAATATCATAGGTATTGTAGAGCGTTACAAACTCTTTGGCCTCATTGTTACGTACTTGATATTCAGGGTTGGCACGCAGCAGTTCCAACATACTTGCATCTGCTTTCTTGTCTTCGTCAAGATAGAGATACGACAGTGTTTGGATATAGTACGCCCGCACTTTTTGTTCGCGGGTAAATTTGTCCCCCTTAAAACAAGCCTCTAGTATGGCAGCTACCTCATTGATACGGCCTTCGGCATAAGCCTGCTCGGCCTTCTTGAGCACCAGCTCACAGTCTAGGTCGGCTTGGGCATAGGCGGCTGAGATTCCCCAA
This sequence comes from Eisenibacter elegans DSM 3317, assembly GCF_000430505.1. Taxonomy (NCBI): domain Bacteria; kingdom Pseudomonadati; phylum Bacteroidota; class Cytophagia; order Cytophagales; family Microscillaceae; genus Eisenibacter; species Eisenibacter elegans. The sequence continues at coordinate 2,679 of NZ_KE387154.1, forward strand.
AGCAAATACAAGGCCCCTATACAAAAAGCACGCAGCCAAGCGCTATTTACGTTATTTTTAATACTCATCACCTTGATGAGGCGGCTTGTCGGGGCAAGTGAGTTCATAGGGGATATCATCGGCGACATATCGCTGCCATTCATTATTGCTAAAGTTATGCGTAAGTTTAGAACACAGTTGGTCATTCATCAAATCGGGGTTGGTAGGCCACACACGCACGAGATTGTCCTTACAACCGGCCAAGAGGCGCGAGCCATCTGCATTAAAAGCAATCGACCATACCCAGTCGTTGTGATCGCGCAAGACAATAGGTTGGTCATTGAGTTTTTGCATATTCCAAAGGCGGACGGTCTTGTCGAAGCTGGCGGTGGCTAGGCGGTTGCCATCGCGGCTAAACTCAATGTTGTTGATTCGGGCTCGGTGGCCTTCTAGTTTAATTTGAAGCTTTTGAGTAGACATATCCCAGATACGGACAAAGCCGTTGATATCTCCTGCCACCAAATAACGCCCATTGGGGCTGATGCTGATGGCGTGGAGCTCGGCGTTGTTTTGGTAAAACTCTACCAACTCCGGGTTGGTCTTTTCTGTATTGATGGTGTAGATTTTTCCTGTTTCGGTACTGATATAGGCTACTGCTCCATTGGGGCTGATAGCGATGGAGTTGATACGTTCGCTAAGTTGTTTAAGTTCGCGCATCTGCTGGAAATCCCAGAAGTAGAGTTTGTTGGTAGAGGTAGCGATGAGTAACGATTTGCTATTGGCACTAAACTTCATCGACCATACGCTGCCCGAAAAGTTTTTGATTTCACGATTGACTACCGTCGGGCTTTGGGTAGAAAAGAGTTGGATGCGGTCTGCATCGCCACCTACGGCCACCCACTGGTTGTCGGAGCTGATGGCTAGCGCACGATTGACATAGTTGTTGACCGCCATCACGGTAGGGGTGTTGAAGTTTTGCGAATCCCAGCGCAAAATCTTGCCATCACTACCCGCAGAATAGAGGTATCGGTTGTCATAGCCGGTTTCGATGCTACGTACGGCATCGGTATGTCCGGAGAGGTTGTTGTAAGACCCGTCGTTGAGCTGTTTGATGGCATAATACAAGCCATCAAAGATATCGGGGTGATACTTCATCCCGCCGTTATTGCTATTGAACGAGTAGGCTTGCTGAGCATTGAGGGCCTTTACGCGATTGTCAGTCATTTGTAAGGACTTGACCGCCATCGATTGTGCAATAGACAAGAGTCGCAGCCGATAGGCTTCGTCTGTGGCCTCAATTGCTTTTTGGGCGTTTTCTTCCGCTTTTTGGCGCTGTTGTTCGGCGCGTTGGCGCTCGCGGTCAGCTTTTTTACGTTCTAACTCTGCTGTTTCTTTTTGGAGCAAGGCTTCATTGGCACTAGCCTCGGCAAGTTTGCGTTGTTGTTCGGCTTCTTCTGCCTTTTGGGTCGCTTTAAGGCGCTGTGTGTTGGCTATGATGGCGCTATTTTCTGCTTTGATAGAAAGCAGTTGGGCTTCTCTGGCGCTGCGTTCGGCTTTTAGACGCAGCTCGTTGGCTTCGATTTCTCCTTTTTTGGCTTTTTCGGCAAAGCCTTTGGCTTCTACGGCGCTTCGTTGGGAGTTGACCATCTGCACAAGCGCAAATACCAAGAACCCTATCGACACAACCGTTGCTGTTCCTAAGAAGAGTGCCGTTACACGGGCACGCCGGAGCGCCTGTTGTTGGGCTTCGTCCTTGATGCGTTGTTCTTCTTCGTATTCGTCTCGGCTTTGGTTCAAAAACACCATGGCCTGCTCGAAACCCGGCGCATAGCGCTCCGCCCAAGCCACTGAGGGCTGGTTTTTGTCGCGCCAAGCGAGGGCTAGCTGCAAATCAGGTGGCCGCCAAAGGCCTGCCATACCTATCTGAAAAGCCTCTGCTGCATCCGAAAGGCGCTTATACATTTCGATAGACTCGTTCTCCTCATCAATCCAAGTTTTGAGTCTTCCCCAGATACGCATCAAGCTCTCGTGTGAGAGGTCTATCACGGTATCAGGCGTGAGATGTTGGTCGGGCGGCGGCATCAGCAGCGAGCGCCCCGTACGGCGAAATACTTCTATGATTGGCAACAACGCCTCTATATCGACTGCGGTGATTTTAGAAATATCGGCCACACTAGTAGGCAGTCGGGTCGCAAAAGTACCAAAGCCTTCGCTATTTTTTTCGGTAATGGTTTTGAAGAGCCTTTCACAAATAATTTTCTGAGGCTCTGCCAGCTCATCATAGGCTTCGTTGGCGTGTAATGAGAGCGCTTCGCTCATGGTACCAATGGCCTCATAGTGTGCGATGTCCAGAGGTTCGTCTGGCTTGCGGTGGCGCTGCCAGTAGCTCCAAGTACGCATCAGGGCGTGTTGAAGGATAGGCAGCTGGTCGGGGCTGTCGCCAAGGTCATTGAGCAATTGCGTAACTAGACGTGGGGCTATCTGCCCTCCGGCGACCTTGATAGGGCCTGTGATGGCAAACTGTTTCTGATTCCGGGTCATCTGCGGAATCATATAGTAACTCCGGTTGATGGCCTCTGTCAGCTCGGTATAGTGCGCACAATCCCCCACAAAATCTGAGCGCATCGTAATGGCCACATAGATGGGCAAGTCGGCAGCCTGGATTGACTCCATCAGGAGATTGACAAATGCCAGAGATTCGTTCTGAACATCGTGGGCTTCGATTTCGCTCTTACGAAACCGGAAAAGCTCCTCAAACTGGTCTACAAGAATAAGAGTATTACGATTTTTGAAAGCTGGGTTTTTCCGTATTACCTCTACCAATCCTCTTGAGCTACTGCGCAACATAGAGTTGACAATGATACGTTGAATGTGTTTGTCTTCTTTGGAGAGAGCGCGGTATTCGTCGTCATTTTCGAGTAGGGCTTCGCAAAGGTTTTTGATAGGCCCGCCTCCGGGGCGTGTAACGATAATGTTCCAAGCCGAAAAGGGGGTATTGGGCATAAACCCTCCGTGGAGTACCGGAATGACTCCACAGTAAATAAACGAAGATTTGCCGCTACCCGAAGGGCCCACAACTGCCACAAAGCGCTGCTCGGCCAACTTGTGTAAGACCTCTTCTGTTTGGCCTTCGCGCCCAAAAAACAGAAAGCTCTCCTCAATCCGAAATGGGCGCAGCCCTGGGAATGGGTTAAAGAAAAAATCAACCGTGGATGAATTTGGGTCTTCTTCGTGCAGCTTAGGAGTAGTCATAGGGGCTTTCATCAAAGGTTAGGAGAGAGGGTCATTGGCACTATATACTGATACCAAGGGCAAAAGTTGTACTATTTCTGCCACTAGGCCTTGGGGCTGACTTTCGTCGTGGGTACGTATTTCGACTCCTTGTACAAGCTGTTTTTTCTGTTGCCACGCCTGCTCTTGCCCCGTACTGAGGCAGTATTTATAACGCAGCGGGGTTTCTCTCCCAAGCCCTGGCAGCTTGAGCAAGTCCAAGAGCTTGGCTTCTACCCAGTATTTGTCGGCTTGGCAGGCCATCAAAATCACCACATCGCAATCCAACAAGCTTTGTAGGTGATGTTGCCGGTTTTGGAACACATCCTCTGTTCGGATAGTTTCGATGACTTCAAAGGCGCTTTGCTGTCGCAGCGCCTCTAGGTAAGTCTGCGCCAACTCTTGGTCTGACTGTTCGTGAATCAAGTACACACTCATCGCAGCTTGTTGTGTGATGAGGTTGGGCGCTTGAGGGGCTACCTGTAGGGTTCGGATACCGGCCTTGATGAGCACCTTGAATTCTTCTAAGGAGCCTTGCATCAGTTCGGTTTTCTGAATGTCTTTGAGTTCGTGTTTGAGCGTTTCCAAAAAGAAACGTTGTTTTTCTTCGGCCTGTTCAAGGTTGGGCGTAATCCAGATATGGCGTGGCAGGTCGGGAGCGTCGGCTGTATGTTCGTGAATGATTTGATGTTGTAAGGCGGCGATTGATTGGTTGCCGTGCCTGAGGAGGCTGCCATACTGCGCGCCAAACATCTGTACCACCAAGTCGGCCTCTTCTAGCGCATCGCGGGTGATGGCTTCGGCTAGGCCTTTGTGTTCGGGGACAACAAACTCCGGCAAAATCCGATAGCCGTAGTTGTGTAGTTCGCGTCGGATGATATTGCGGTAAATCTCTACGTCGGGAGTAGCCTCTGCAATAAAAACCGTCAGCGGTCGCTCATTACCCTCTACGGGAGCGTACATCCCTTGGTCTGTCAGGGCTGTATACAGGTCATAGACCAAGTCGATGAGCTGCGTCCAGTGGAGGTGATCACGCCGGATACTCAGCAACAAGTCCTGTACGGAGCGGTTGTTGATATCCAAATAAAACAAGTCATAAGTAGGGTAAGCTCCCAAGGCCATCGGGTCATCCGTATCCGATATGGGTTCTTTTAAGATTTTGAATACGGGGACTTCGGCGGCGCGTTGGTCGAGATGTGTCAACAGCGGCGCGAAGGTCTGTTCGTGTGCATAAGCCTTAGACAACACACACAAAAACAGCTCACACTCTTCCCAAGCAGCCACCGAATCGCGGCTGTTATCTACCAAAACCAAGGATATCGGTTTAGCTAGCATTTGTTCCAAAATACGCTCTATTAGTGTAGCAGCAAAGGTTACCCAGCCCATTCCTGTAAAAGTATCTACCAGAGAACTTTCGGAGGCATTGGCACTTGCATTGGCCGTTGGGGAGGGCAGGGTATTGTCTGACCAATGATAATGGACACCTATTTTCAGGCTTTTATGGTACATATAGCGCTAGGCAGTGTGGTAGGTTTGGTTAGTGTTGATTTGCTGGAGAGTATTATGGAGAAATGTTTTGAGGAAGCTAGGGTATTTGAGCAGCAGGTCAAAAAAGCGGGCGCTATCTATTTCATAATAAACGGCTTCGGCGGCCACAAGGCCGTCAATAAAGTCTTCTCCGGGCACTGACCAGAAAATTTCTCCAAAAAAAGCGCCAGCTTCTACCGATTTAACAATCTCGTCTTCGTGATAAAAGTCTATCACGCCTTTGGCCATCAGGTATATTGTAGGTGCGGTATCTGTTACGTCAATCAGGACTTTTTTGCCGACGCCCATCGTTTTTTTATGCACGAAGTCTGCCATTTCGGAGATAATATCCAGCGGAGCGTTGGCTAGCGGTTGTGTTTGTGCCAAGAAGCGCACAAGGTTCACCCTACTGTCGGGCAATGGCGGTATGTTTCCGAGGCTTTCTCGTATGTTGTTGGGTAGGTTAAGCGCCATCTCTCCCATTGGTTTTGCCTTGTGGGCATTTTGTTCCAACGACTGCAACAGCTGTTGGGCCGAGGGGGGGATCCGGTGTTTGATTTGGCGCAGTCTTTCGCGTGAGCGCTCATACAAGACGCGGAGCGCTGTTTCTTGTAACAAAACATCTGGGTGGAAGACCGTCGCCACCAAAATATCTTCGTCAAAAGGGGCTTCTTCTTGGACAAGTGCCAAGATAGCCACTGCCCTTGTCCAGCGGTTGGTATACCGAAAATCCCTGATAATCAGCGACTCTAATACTTTATACACCGCTGCCTTGCGCTCTCTTGGGAAATAATTGCGCAGCTTGCGTATCCGCTCTTGGATGCTGATATCTTCGAGGATAGGGAAGAGTATTTGCTTTACTTTTTCCTCCACAAACAAGTTCATCAACTCTAAGGCCAGTGTCCGTCCTTCCTCGTCGCCTATTTCAAAAGAATCGCGGACGAGCTGTATGGTGGTACTCTCATAGATGAGTGACAACAAGCGGAAGATGTGCGTGAAGTTGTATTCTATTTCGCGCTTGAGTGCCTCCCGCACTTCTTGGTACTGTTCTGTTTTTTCGATTTCGTGTAGTGCTACCAAATCCCAAAACGCGTCGCCTATTTCGGCTTCTAGGTAATAATAGACCACGTTGAGATATTGGGGAGGAATCTCTATATTACAATAGCTGAATACGAGCAGAATCTGCTTGGTTACCTCTGGGTGTGGGTGTTGTATCTTGCGCCAGAGCAACTCTATGGTATCCGGCGAGTTGATTTGGCCATAGATATGAATAATTCGGGTGAGAATTTCGGGGTTGTTGATAGATTTGCTGAAGTAGGGCTCCAATATCGGAATGGCAGCGTTGTGTAAATCTATAAAAGCAGCCGAAGCCGCAGGAGCATAGACAGGAAAGGCGAGTTGCTCGGCCAACAGCTCCCAGGTTTCGCGTATTTGCTCGATGCGGGCTATATGGATAGCTACCAATCGAACTTCTGGAATCAAGTCTTTCAGCAAACTGATTAACAACTGCTTACCCTCTTGTTGTTTGAGAAATGGGCGCAGGGCCATGGCCGCCCTAATACGGTTTTGGCTGTATTCTGAGCGTGCCAAGCGCTGTATTTCCGGCCAATCTTGAGGCAATTGGGAGGCTGATTTGGCATCGGGCTTGCCCCTGCTCAAGAAACATAAGTAGGATTTATCAATTTCGTACCGGACATGTTTTTCGATTTTGGCCAGCGAGTGACCTTCCAAATCCAGCATCAGCTGTTCGTAGCGCCTTAGGTCTGTATGTTTGGCTACCCTCAGCAAGAAGAGCAGCTGGTCTGCTTTGGTGGGGTCATTATTGCTTTGGGTGCGTGCCTCTTCCAGAAAATGAGCCAATATCTGCCGAGAGTCGTCATCGGCCTGAGATAAGCTGACTCCTTTGCGGTTTTCGGCCTGTGCCAAAGTATTTTGAAGGGTTTCGCGGTAGTGTCGGTGTAAAAACTGGATATTCACCAACCAAAGCAATATCAAGAAAAACAAGACCCCTAAAAACCAGAGCAAGTTGGTGAAGTGTAGGTAGTCAATAGCCAACAAGATTCCCCCACCCAACAAGCCCGCAAAGGCCTTCACATTGCCTTCTAGGCGTGTGGTTACACGCAACCGCACCTTAGAGTCGATGGGAAAGGTATACATCTTGAAGGTGGGTTCGTCAAAGGCATCGCGCAAGCTATTGAAAAACAACTGACAAAGCGCAACCGACAAAAAGACCAGCAACAAATTGCCTGCCGTAGGAAACACATTGTTAATCACTCCGGTAAGCAAGGATAGCAACACAAACAGCAAGGCCAACAAAGGGTTGATAAGCATCACTACCCGGATACCATACATCTCTACCAGCCTATCGGCCACAAAGGTTTGGGTCAATACAGCAAAGATGACTGTAAGGCCACCGAACAAGCCCAAGAATGCCGTCAGCTGGCTCTCATTGGGGTAGAAGTTGCTGGTTGTCGTCAAGAAGACATAGTTGAGAAAGACCGCCGCGATGCTGGCCACGATGACAAACAACACCATCCAGCGGATGTATGTATCGGCAAACATTGTCCACATAGGGTAGCGTATTTTTTGCCGCTGCTTGGGCTGTTGTTGTTGAAAAAACACAGAGCCTCGCGCTTGATAGGTAATGTAGGTTACGATGAATACCGTAATGAAGGCACCTATGGCGCTAATCCAGAGGAAGTCTATTGTTTTGACAAAGCGAGATAACAGCGGAATAGCAAAAAAAGCAAACAAGGTTGCAAAGCCCTTGCCCAAGTCTATACCACCTACGGTACGGCGTTGTTGTTGGATGGTAAAGATTCGGCCAAAAAGCCCCCAAAAAATCAATAGCATGATGTTGTTGAAGGGCAACATCAGCGAAAAAGTACTGAATATTAGTACTTTGCGACTGATAACCGGCAACATTCCCAAGGAATACTCTAAACGAATAAAGGCTGTCAACAGGCTAATCAACAACAACACAACCAAGGCTACTTTTGAAAAAGAAAACCGGCTTTGAAAAAACCCATACCAAGAGGTAATCAGAATGCCGACCACGCCCTGCGCGATAATCCCTAAAGGGAGGTAAATTTTTTCACCAAAATTACTCAAAAACAATGCACTGGCGCTTACATCGAAGGTAGCCGTAAATACTCCGGCCACAAACCCAAAAAATAGCAACAAGGCAACAGGGGTGCCTTCTCCATCGCGGAGGTTAAATGTTTTGTAATAAAAAGGTTTTAGTTTTGCAAGCATATGCTTTTACGCTGTTTTGAGCCAAACAATATAGGGGTATTTTTGAAATTTGGTGTAAGTTTTTCGACAATCTGCTGTTTTTTGTAGATGATGGTACTGATTTTAATTTATAGCGCCGGGTTTTATCTTAGCTTCTCTATTTCAGCTACTTGTTGGTCATAAAACTTTTGCTTGAAATAGTGCGCCTCTTCTAATATTGTCTGTGCTTTGGGCCTGTATTTTTGATGCGTTTCTGCTTCGGAGAGTTGTTGATTGCCTTCGATGACAGCGCTAAGCTTTTCCGCATCAAAATACACTTTCATTGTCCTGAAATTGTATTTTTCAATATCATTTTGCCCTTCAAAATAAAACAGCAGCTCATCTCCCAAATCATACACAAACTCTTTGTTATAGCGGACATTCCCATTGTTAATCAGAATGAGTATGGTTCGCAACTTGGGGGCAGCTCCATCTTTGTAGACATAAAAATAGCGCTCTTGTCTTGTGTAGCGAACTCCGTCGGGGAAGAGTTTGTCTTGTACATTCAATACAAACTGATTGAAGTGGTACTCTTCGTTTACGCGTTGATTTTCTACATAACGGTAGTAATCGTCTACATAGCGGATATGTTTATCGACTTGTGCTTGTACCGAAAGGCTCCACAAGCAAGCCCAAAGAAGTACCCATCGCTTCATAAATTGCTTCAGACATAAAGTAGCGCTCTTGGTGTATCCCACCGTATTGGGTACAATAGTATCAAATACTTAGCCAATATGTAAGTTTGAGTACCAGTGCGCGGGTTTTGGAGTCAAAGGTTTCTGGAAAGTAGTTTTCGGTATAGACCAAAAACAGGTCAGATACAGGCTTAAAGCGCCATTGTAAGCGGGCGTTGAGGTTGATATTGTCGATTTGGTTGTTGTATTGGCAGAATACGGCCAAAAATAAGGCTCGGGTAAAGGTAAAATCTACCCTAGGGCTGATGAGTAGCAGCTCGGTGCTGTTGTAAGGTTCGGGCAGGGCGAGGCGGTTATAATTGAAACCTAGACTGACAGAGCCTAAAGGGCGAATTTGGTAGGTGGCTCCTAGGCTGCCCGAATAAAGTTCACCATTATAAAACCCACCCCAACTATAGGAGGCATTCCACAAAAACACCGCCCGGTTGTTGGAGTTGTAGGAGACGCTGGCGCGCTGAAAGGCATAATCAGAGCCAGCCACCAGCCGTGCTCCTCCGCTGTTGCTAGGGTCAAAATCGGCTAAAAGACGGATATACTGCTGGCTGACTCCTGCTGAAAACGATGCCGTATTGTTGAAATTGACCCGATATGACAGCTCGGTTACTTGGTCGGTCAGCAGACCTGTAGTATTCCAAAACGTACTGGTGTAGAGGTATGGGCCGTGATTGTTGATGGAGAGCGGGCGGTCTACTTGGCTATTTTTGGGATAAAAGAGATAACCCACCCAAGGCTCCAGCCGCCAGTGGTTGCCCCTTGGGATAAAGCCCACATCGGCGCGGTAGTTTTCGCCCACATATTCGTGGTTCCAGGCGATGTTCCAATGACGGTCGTTGTAGGTAACATAAGAGGCATGGGCATACTGATTGGCTAGCCGCTCCGGGGTCAGGGCTTGATGATAGAAGAACTTGCCGCGCCAGCGGTTATCGGCAGAGGCTAGATTGTAGTCTATTCCAATAACACGGTTGAAATCGTTATTTTGCCAACGAAACTCCGAAATACTGTCAGAGGTCGCCTGCCGATTCACAAAAATCACCCCGATATTGGAGCGGGCAAACACCTTTTGTTGGAAAGCCAACACGGTATAATTCTGCCCTTCGATGCCCGCACCGGCGTTTTTACCGGTTTGCATATTCATTGCCCCTACCCTGAGAGAAGAGGAGAGCTTGCCACTGAGGCGAGCACCATAAAAAATCGGATTCTCGACCGTCAGCCCTGTCGTAGTATCGCGGGCTATGCCGATACGCCGAGAGAAGAAGGGGCGTATGCGTGAAAAGCCAAAACGCGCAAAAAGGTCATTATTCTCCAAAAAAAACTGCCTTCTTTCTGGGAAAAATATCTCAAATCGGTCTAGGTTGGTTACCTGCTGGTCTACTTCTACTTGCGAAAAATCGGGGTTGAAGGTCAAGTCAAGGTTTAGCGCCGGGGTCAGGGCTATTTTGGCATCTGCTCCAGCGCCAAAGCCATACTGAGCAGCCTCGCCCTCCTGTACGTTTTGGTTCATCCGGCTCGTAACAAAAGGAATGACAGCCACATTGGCCGTAGACACCCCCAAGGGGTACTCCCAAGTCAGCTCGCCGGTAAAGGCTAGGGCTTGTACACCAAAATTGCGCGGTACAGGAACCCAAGAGGATACTTCATTGGTTTTTTGGTCTATTCGGGCAAAATTAACCCGCCAAGCTTTGGCGTTTTTCTTATACCGCACACTCTTGAAAGGGATGACCATCTCGGCCTCCCATCGGTCTTCATATATCTTGGCTCCCGAGTACCACTTGTTGTCCCAGTCGCTCAAAAGGTTGTCGCCGTCTGTAATGATGGCCTCCCGCTGTACCCCATAGGGTGTGATGCCAAAGCTGAATCCGTTTTGTCCGTCGTTGTAGGTATCTAGATACACTGTCACGAAATCGGTACGCCCTCCGTCAAAATCGCGGCGTAAGGACTGTGCGACAAACTTTTTCTCAGGGGCAGGGTCATAACAAATAAAGGCCAAATACAGATTTTGGTCATCATAGGCGATCATTACCTCGGTCTGGGTGTTGGCGTAGGCCGTATCGTGTGGATAATTGAGGTAGAAATCACCAATGCGCGAGGCTTGTTGCCATATTGCTTCATCCAGAATACCATCAGGCACTATGGTCGAGCTTATCTTTGTTGCCAGTACTTGATGTGGTTGGCTTTTTTGCGCCCAAAGGCTGCCAGTTGATACTACCAAAAAAAACATACTAACCCCAAATAACCATTGACGTTTGATGTAATAAAAATCAGCACTTCTGCTCATTCCGGTAAAGAGGCTTTGTATTGGGGTAAACTAAAAAAGCACATCGACCTGTTCTCCTATTATTAAGATAGGCCGCAGCAAAACGACAGCGCAAACACCAGCACCACACTGGAGTAACAAAGTAAAATGCAAATCTAACGCATTTTTGACACATATAACACCCTATGCCGCATAACCCTACCAATGGTGTATTTGCTTTGACCAATGGATGTTTTTAGGCCTTGAATGTCTGTTTCAGCCCTGTTGTTGTGCCAATTGGATTGCCGTATGGAGGAGGGCAAAGGGGGTGGGGTCAAGGGCGGGTGCACCCTCTTGATAAAAGCTACCAGCAGTAACTAGGCTCAGCCCCAAAGTTGGTACCACAAAAATATGCTGCCCTCCATAGCCCCAAGCATAATAGTAAGCTGGCAGCCCATTTTTACTTTCTTGCAACCACCAGCTATAGCCATAAGCCGAAGCATACGTTTGTCTTAAGGAGATGTGTGGGTGTAGACATTGGGCAATCCATTGCTCCGAGACTATTTGTTGGCCTCGGGATTGGCCATTTTGCCGCATCATCTCGGCGATGGTCAGCAGCCCTTCAGCGCAGAGATACGCATCGGCAGCCAAAGGCTTGGCCTCGGGATTGGTACTTTGCTCTATCTGATACTCCACCCTGTCGATGGCCAAGGGTCGGTAGAAATAATCGTAAGCATATTGGAGATGTGTGAGCTCCTCGTCTAGTTGATTCATCCAATAAGCCAACAAAATAGGCGAAGCACTGCTGTAGTTAAAGACTTCTCCCGGTGGGTGTAGATGTGGTTTGCTCAGGGCATATTCGAGCCAGTTATCCCCATAAAACTGTAGGTTGGCGTCGTTATAGAGATTGGTATAGGGCACCTGACTCTCGTTCCATTCCCAGCCGGCGGTATGTGTGAGGAGGTGATAGGGGGTAATAAGGCGCTTCTGTGGCGTATCGAAATAGGCTCCATACGTTTGCTCGAAATAGGGATAAATAGGCTGATGAATATCTACCAGGCCTCGGTCTGCCAAAGCACCAACAATCAGTGCCTGAATGCTTTTGGTAACCGACTGCGCCTCGTGCAGGGTCTGCGCATCATAACCTTGGCAAAAATAAGTTGCTTTTAATTGCCCTTGATGACACACCAGAAGGCTTTTTAGGCCTTCAAAGGCTGTGGGGTTATCGGCCAGTTGCGTTTCGAAGGCGCGCTGCCAAGTGTTATCGGTTTTATTCATCGGCTTTATTGGTCGATATTTCACGCTTTTTGCGGGGTCTTTTCCTGAAAATGTCCCAAAAACGATCGAAGCTTTGGGTATACATCAGGCTAAACCCGGCGGTTGTGGAGGCATTGCCGCTGAGATTGATACTGCCCAAGGGATTGTTGAAATTCATCCGGTTATAGGCTTTGGCGCGGAGCTTCCCGTCATTGGTAAGCATATACTCTATTGTCCAATCGCCTACAGCAGCCGCCAGCTCCGACTGGCTTTGGTTGGCGCTGAGGCTACCCTCTCGGGTGATTTTGAGGCGGTTATTGAAGAGGTTGTAGCTCACACTGAGCTGCGAAGCGTCTAGGTCAAGGTTTAGCTCTAGGTTTTCGTCTACCTGCGACACCCACGCACTGAGCTGGTTGGAGAGTAGCTCGCTCAAACTCCCCGAAGCAGCGCTGCCCATTCCGATAAAGGCATTGGGAGAAGCCAAACGCTTGAGCACTATCAAGCTGAATACCTGCTTGTTACGCTCTTGTTCATCTACCTTTACCCGCGAGTCGAGGTCAGCCACAGCTTGGCGTAGCGAGATATTGGGAGTGTTGTAGGCGCGTTGTAGGTCAATGTCAAGGGCAATTTCCGGTTCGAGCATCTTGCCTTTGAGCGCTAGGAGTACATCTACCTGAAATTTCTGCCGATATTCGACATTTTCGGGGTCGGGCACTGTCCCCAAATCAATCAGCGGCGAAAGCGTTACCCGCTGGGGATACACCGCCGTAATGTCGAGCTGGGTATCAAACACATCAGAATTGAAGGTGATGCGGCTTCCCCGTCGGATGTCAAAGCCTTTGTTGACTAGGTTGAGTAGGGTAAAGTTGTACTTCCCTTCGGTGATGGTATAATCTCCCAGAATTTTGAAATCACCATCAGGAGTTACTTCCATCTGGATTTTGCCATTGCCAGCTCCACGGATAATATCCCCGGCCTGCTTGTCAAAAATAATTTCGAAACGCGCCTCAGGAGTTACTTCTAAGTTGAAGACAAGATTCAGGCCGCCAAGGTCTATCTTTTTGGGCAGGAGCTGGGTACTATCTGTGTCTACAGGGTCTGCAAAGAGGATGTATTCTTTTTGCTCTACCTGTTGATAGCCGCCAAAAAGCGGCATAGCAATGCGCGTACCCCGTTCGTTTCGGGCATTGACCTCTATGCGCAGGTTATCCAAGAAGCCCGAAACAATCAGCTGGCCTGTAGCGCGTGCCGTTCCAAAAAACAACTCGTTGAGATCTTCAGGTTTATTGAGCAACAAGAAGTTACGGTAGTTGGCCTTCACATCGACTAAGATATTGCGGAAACTATCGTGATAAATTCCCCCTCTGACAGAGGCAGCCTGTTCGTTTTGGTCTATCACCTTGAGATTCTGAAAAGAGATTGCATTAACATCAAACACAATCTTCTCATCTCCCAAGCGGTAGCGGGTGTTGAGGTAGTCTACTGTCAGTGCTCCATTAAGGATATTGGCCTCGCCCAAAATAACCGGCGCGCTGAGCGAGCCACCAATATGTAGATTTCCAACGGCACTGCCCTGCATCTGACTGACGAGACCGCGCGCAAAGGGTTCGGCCAAGTTGATAGGCAGGCCGCCGAGCTTGGCCTTGATGTCTATCTCGTCGCGGTCTATATCGATCGTTCCTTCAAGATTGAGCAGCTTTCGGTTACGGTATTCAGTGACAGCCTCCAGCAGCAGGCGCGTCTCCTCATTGTCCCAAGCTATTTGCGCGCTCACATCCCCCACCAAAAACTCCTCTATCATCACATTTTCGATATAGAGCTCTCCCTCTACATCAAAGGCCACAGTGGGGTTGTGTAGCTCTAAATCCGCATCTACTAGCCCTCCAATGCGCGTACCGGTTACAGAAGAGATTTTGCCCAAGTCTAGGCTATTGATGAGCACATAGAGCGTATCGTTTTCTTGTCGGTCAATAAATCCTTTGACCGCCACCTGTGCATCCGTATTTTGGCGATTGTAGAGGCGGGTATCGAAGAAATGTGTTTGTGTTGGGGTAAAGATCACTTGGTTTTGCTGGTCGATGCTCCAGCGTTCGTCCAAAAATCTTAGGTCAAGCGTTGCAAAATGAAGCAACATACTATCTGTCAAAAACTGTAGCTCTCCTTCTACCTGAATACTGTTTTGGGTGCTATCGTCTTGGTAGAGGTGGCTGTTGAAGTCAATGCGGTTATTGAACCAAGTAAACTCCAAGAGCATATTTTTGGCTGCCACACCGGCTAGCGTTTGATTGGCAGAAAACAATGTTCCTTCGGCCAATACATCTCGGCTGTAGAGGTCTTTTTCGGTATATAGTTGTAGGTCTATCTGCTCAAAACGTTGGCCAGAGGCGATAAGATAATCAAGGCGTTTGCGGGTATACATCGAAAACACCGACTTTTCGCCCACGCTCAATGTGCCGCCAAAGCGGGCATCCTTGGCCAACTCAAACTGATCGGAGAAGAGGTAGAGCACTTGGTTGATATTTTTGAGGTGTAGGTCAAACACTACCCTATAAGGTTCTATCTCGGCGATGGCTTGTTTTTGGGTGATTTTGTTGAGCCCCTTTTTCGTAGCCTCTTCAAGTGGTTTATTTTTGGAGGTGTAGTATTTTTCAAGCGTATCGCTGCGATTTTGGAGCAACAAAAAGTATTCGCCCAAGATAGTCTGTAAGTCTTCTATGAGCTGCGAGGGTTTAAAGTTCCCGTCAATCTTGCCTTCGGCATAGTCTGAGGCAAAACCAAACACACGGTTGTCAGCCTCTAGACTTCGGGTCGCATAAAGCGCCGCAATGCCGACCTCCAGCCCCTTGTTGTCATAGAGCAAGTTGGCATCTTCAATGATGACCGTACCGAGGAGGCTGTCGAGTGTAAGCCCATACATCTCGGCAGTAATGAGGCCTTCGATAATGGCGGGCTTGGGCGTAAAATTAAGCGGCTGAAGGTCTATGTGGCGTATTTCGGTGATGAGGTCAAACTTCCCTTGGGGCATTGTGGGGGCACTGGGGTCCTGGGCAAAATTAATCTCCCCTCGGAGTGTCAAGTCTAGGTTGGGGTCTTGGGCCTCAAATGTACCTTCAAAGAAATTGCGTTTGAAGTGACCTTGAACTACCATTTGCTCATAGTTGTAGCCATTGTACTGTAGTTGGCCTATTTGGCCATTGACCACAACATCGGCTGTTTCGGCACTAAACCCTTTGCCTTTGATATCGCCTGCCATTGTCAGCCCACCCACCATCGGTATTCCTAAGATAGTCCCTAAGTCCAGAGCCTGAGTTTGCAGTTGGGTTTGGTATGTTTGGGTGCGCAAGTTCATCTGTAGGTCAGCTGTAGCGCTTCCGGCGGCGGTTTGAAGCTTAGCCTGGGTTTTGAAGTCCGACAGCGTCCCTTCATATGTAGCATCAAAGCCAATTTGTCCCATATTGGCCACCAAGGCCAAGGGCGTTGGGTCTTCCAGAAACCGATAGAGGTCTGTGGCCAGTAGTTGGGAGTTTTGTAAGGTAGCCTGCAGATAAAACTGCTCCATATCGGGTAGCCCCTTGAGATAGGCTTCGCCTCTGAGCGTAGTGGCTTCGCCAAGCGAGGCTTCAAAATCTTGTAAGATAAAATTACCTACCCTGCCTTTGAAACGCCCATCGAAGCGCCACACATCTGCATATGGCTTTACTACGGGGGCAAATATGGCCAAATCATCCGTATCGATGACCGTCTGGTCGAGGTCGGCGACAATGGTAACCTTGTCGACAAAGTCGGCTAGCTCACTGGTATGTTTGTAGTGAAAATTGATGGACTTGCGCAAGATGGTATTATTGGCCTCCAAATACAGTCGGTTGAACTGCATCGTTTGTTTGGTCAGGAAAAAGACCATATCCAGTTGCTTGACCCTCAGCTTTGTTTGTGGCTCCACCGCCCCAAGACCAATGACTTGCAGCCTGACGGTATCTCCGGCTACTTTGAGATCTCGGATACGCCCGTTTAATTGGTCTACGCCAAAGTGTTGGGGGTCGAAATAGTCTCCGGCGTGTTCGGGCACTAGCTCGCTGTAGAGCCTGAAGTGGCAATCCTCCAGCGCACCTTGTTTGATCATAAACTTGACCGGTTTCTTGTTGGGGTCTTTGGGCTTGTCGGAGCTAAAAAGCGCATTGATTTGGGCTACAAACTCATTGATATTGAGCTGTTTGGTATTTTGGTGTGTTACAAGGTTGACGGTGGCTTCTTTGAGCTTTACATCCTCAAGGGTGATGTCGCCACCCTGAAGCAAGGTAGTATAGCTAAAATCAACCTGCAATGCCTCCACATAAATCAGGGTGTCGCCCTGAAGGTCGCGCAGGTAGAAGTCTTCTATCGTCAGGTAGGTGCGCTGTATATCAATGTAGATATAGCGCATCGTCGTTTGGAAGCCTGTCTTTTCTGACACATAGTCGAGCGCCTTGCCCAAGAGGAAGGTCTGATAAATGGGCAACTGCAAGAGCACAAAGTTCAGCCCTATGATAGAGAGCACCGTCACTACGCTGTACTTAATTGTTTTTGCAACAATTTTTTGAGTACTTTGCAGTATTCGCCACGCCTTGCGCAAGCGCATCAGCCGCTGGCTGCGGCGACCTTCGGGGGTATAAGGCGTACGACGTTTTCTCTCTGACATATATGGGCGTAATACTATTAGCGATAGAATCTTCTTGCGACGAAACTGCGGCTGCCGTGCTTAAAGACGGTAAAATATTGGCCAATGTTGTGGCCAACCAAACCGTTCACGAGCAATATGGCGGCGTAGTACCAGAGCTGGCCTCCCGCGAACATCAGAAAAATATCATTCCGGTGGTGGCGCAAGCGCTTCAAGAAGCAAAAATAACAAAATCTGAGCTAAATGCAGTAGCTTTTACCCGAGGACCCGGCCTTTTGGGTGCTTTGTTGGTTGGGACTTCCTTTGCCAAAGGTCTTGCCCTTAGCCTCAACATCCCGCTAGTAGAAGTAAACCATATGGAAGCGCATATAATGGCACATTTTATTGACGAGCCTCACCCACCCTTCCCTTTCCTATGCCTGACCGTGAGCGGGGGGCACACGCAGCTCGTGATTGTCAGCGCACCCACCAAAATGCACATCATCGGCGAAACCATTGACGATGCCGTAGGCGAAGCTTTTGACAAAACAGCCAAGCTCCTTGGCCTGCCCTACCCCGGTGGCCCTATGGTCGATGCTTATGCTCAAAAAGGCAACCCCCGCGCATTCCCATTTACCAAACCCAATATCGAAGGCCTCAATTTCTCGTTTAGTGGCGTAAAAACAGCTATTTTGTACTTCCTTAGAGCACAGCTAAAGGATAATCCTGACTTTATTACAGAAAACCTGGCCGATATCTGCGCCTCTGTCCAACATACACTGGTCAGTATCTTGCTTGATAAACTCAAACAAGCCGCCCAACAATACCAATGCCGGCATATCGCCATCGCCGGCGGCGTATCGGCCAATAGCGGCCTGCGGCAAGCCTTAGAAACCGCCGCCCAAACCGAAGGCTGGCAGGTATATCTCCCTGCCTTTGAGTATTGTACTGACAATGCCGCCATGATTGCCATCGCCGGATACCACAAGTACCTCGCCCAAGATTTCAGCTCCCAAGCCATCAGCCCTATGCCCCGAATGCCCATCCCCACCTTATAGCCCAAATGTCTATCCTACTGATTTTTCTGTCCCTTTTATTGGATAGCACTGCCGTCGCCACCGACGCTACCCATAACCAAGAACTACAAAGGGTGCTTTCGCTCATTATTTGTGGCGCAATATTGCTCTTCTGGCTGCTTTACTGGATTCGCCGCCAACAACGAGACGACTTCTGAAGCACTCATAGTATCCTGATATTGAGGCTAATACGACATATACACAGACTATATGTGCCCATATTACACGCTCGCACTAAAACCCTTGAGGGGCAAGAAAGTCAAATTGCGTAAGTCTTAATACATGAACTAGCCCCAATCTGCCAACCACCTTATCAACAAAACGACTCCTTCATACGTTATCGAAATACGACAAGACACAAAAGATAAAAGCCCAAACCCTATGTTTGTATTCGTTTTTTGCTAAATTCGCTCATTGGGCAACATTGCCCATAGGCTCAGATTTTCATTCCCCACAGACTTTATCGAGCTTTGCCTTCAGCAAACCCTCTACCAAAGCCTGTCTCCTTCCTATTAGTTCAGTACCCATTAAGTTTGTAGAGAAAGATGTACCTTATGAAAAAAGCGCTATTCCTCATCATACCCCTTGCTGCCGCAACGTGGATATGGTCTTGGGTAGGAAGCAACAAGCATACAACAGGCGAGCCGACCTATCAGGCCTTGGCCGATACCATTCGTCTCAAGCCTGAACCCATTCACTATCGCAAAGCACAATTAGTAGCCACCCTGCTACAACAAATGCACTACAATCAGGCTAAGCTTGATGACCGTATCTCTGAAGAAGCCCTCAAGCTTTACCTTCAGTCATTAGACAACAACAAGCTCTATTTCTTGGCCTCTGACATTGCCTCTTTTAGCAAATACACCCACTCGCTAGACAATCAGCTGGCTATGGGCGAAATCGCCCCGGCCTTCGAGATTTATGCTGTCTACCAAAATCGTTTGCTCGCACGTATCAACAAAATACTCAATGAAACGCTGCTCACCACACACGACTACACCCTAGACGAAACATATCTCTATGACCGCGACGACGCACCCTGGGCAGCTACCCAAGCCGAGCTAGACGAAGAGTGGCGCAAGGTCATCAAAAACCAAGCGCTCAGCCTACATCTAACCGGCAAGAGCCAAGAGGAAATTGTAGAAACGCTGCGAGGACGCTATGAGCGGTTTCTCAAAAATGTTGAAAAAACCACTTCCGAAGATGTTTTTGAGCTATATATGAATGCCTTCAGTGGCGCATATGATCCACACAGCAATTACTTCTCGCCCATCTCCTCTGACAATTTTATGATGGATATGCGCAAATCCTTAGAAGGGATTGGGGCAGTGCTTCGCTCCGAAAACGACTACACCGTCATCCAAGAGGTGCGCCCGGGAGGCCCTGCTTTCAAAAGCAACGAACTCAAACAAGGCGACCGCATCCTAGCTGTCGCACAAGATGAAACCGGGGAGTATGTTGATGTAATAGGATGGCGGATTGATGAAGTAGTGCAGAAAATCAGAGGCCCCAAAGGCTCTACCGTGCGCCTACAAGTTTTGCCCGCCGGCCTAGCCATTACGGCCAAACCCAAAGAAGTCCGGCTGATTAGAGATAAAATCACCCTTGAGGAACAATCTGCCCAGAAAAAAATCTTGACCATCCAAGAAGGGAAAAAAACCTACCGCATCGGGGTCATCGAAGTACCCTCTTTTTACCTCGATGCTGACGCAATGGCCAAGGGCGACCGCAATTACAAAAGCACCAGCCGCGATGTAGCCCGATTGGTACAAGAGCTGCAAGCCGAACAAATTGACGGCCTACTGATAGACCTACGCAACAACGGCGGTGGCTCCCTCAAAGAGGCGATTGACCTAACGGGGCTTTTTGTGGATGATAAGCCTGTTGTCCAAATCAGAGATGCCAACGGAGACGTATCACTAGGCCAAACCCGAAATATTACCAAAATATACGATGGGCCGCTCGGCGTGATTGTCAACCGATTTAGTGCCTCGGCCTCCGAAATCTTCGCAGCTGCAATACAGGACTATAAGCGTGGCCTCGTCATCGGAGAAGAAACCTTCGGCAAGGGAACCGTCCAGTCTATGGTCGATTTTGGAAGATATATCAATACCGGCGACAAGCACCCCGGCCATATGAACTTGACCATCTCGAAGTTTTACCGTATCACAGGCAGCAGCACACAAAACAAAGGAGTAACCCCCGACATCTTGTTCCCATCACCATACAGCCGCGACGAGCTGAGTGAGGCTGCCGCCCCCAATGCCCTCCCTTGGGACGAAATATCGCCCACTAATTACAAGTCGGCCAATATCGTCAGTGCAGATGATCTCAAACAACTGCGCCTGCTTTTTGAGCAAAAACTCAAAACAGATGATGACTTTATGTTGCTCATCAAAGACATCGAAGAACAGCAGAAACTGCGCGAACGAAAGCTCATCTCCCTCCAAGAGGCCGCACGCCGCCTCGAAACCGAAGAACAGGAACAAAAGCTAGAAGCACGCAAAAAACTCGAAGCCGCCGACAGCAACAACAAAGACCTGATGCTCAAAAGCGCTGCCGAGATAATGACCGGATTTATAGAGCTGCGGTATGTGGCAAAGCGCAAATAGTCTTGTGCCACAGTCGAGGCTTTATGCCCCAATCAAGATTGTCTGGGGAAATATATGCCTTGACAATTCTTGAGAATAAGGAAAATAAAGCGCTCTGGTTCTCAAATAACTACCATCCCAATGATTTTGGGGTGGTTTTTTTGATTGTCAGCCTTTTTCCCATACATTGGGGTAGCTGTCAAATATGTGTCTGAACATAGGCCAGAATTGCTGCTTGTTGTTCGGGGCTAAACCACTGTATCTCACGAATCCGCCGAAACCAAGTCAATTGCCTTTTGGCATAGCGCCTGCTATTTCGTTTAAGCAGTCTCAGGGCTTCTTCTCTGTCATAAATCCCTTCAAAATACCCATACCACTCTTGGTATCCTACGGTTTGGAGGGCATTGTGCATACGATATGGATAAAGTCGCCGCGCTTCAGCTTCTAACCCTTGCGCTACCATCACCTCCACACGGGTATCTATGCGCCCATAGAGCTGTTCGCGAGGCAAGTCAAGGCCAATGTACAAAACCCGAAACGGTCGGGGCTTAGGTTGATGATGATGAAAAGAGGAGAAGGGCTTACCCGTACCGATACAAACCTCCAAAGCCCGCAACACTCTCTGAGGGTTATGCCGATCAATCTGGTTGTAGCTGTGAGGGTCTCGCTGTGCTAGCTCAGCCACCAACGACTCCAACCCCTCGGCTTCTAGGCGCTGCTGTAGCTGGACGCGGATTTCGGGCGGTATCGGCGGCAAGTTATCTAGGCCTTCACACAAAGCCTTGACATACAACCCTGAGCCCCCCACCAAGACTACCACCGGCTTATCCACAAATAGTTGTGCTAAGCAGGCCAAGGCCTCTTGCTCATACTGCCCCACACTGTAAGACTGCTGTATGCTGTGTGAGTGGATAAAATGATGCTGGGCAGCGGCCAACTCTGCCGCCGTAGGAGCTGCCGTGCCTACCGACATTTCCCGATAAAACTGCCGCGCATCTGCTGATACAATCGCCGTATCAAAAGCTTGCGCAAGCGCAATGGCTGTGGCCGTTTTCCCAACAGCCGTAGGGCCTACTACCGCCACCAACAAAGGTAGGGCTGCAACAGGGGGGGAGGAGGAATTTATCATACGCTCATAAATATAAATCGACGCTTCGTGGGGTAGAATACGTCGTTGGTAGACAAATAAGTAACTTTGGGCAATATTTATCGTTTATCAAAACAAATGGACACACGGATAACCTCCAAGCTTTGAGGTTTATAGCTAATCTGTTGACTATGATACAATCATTACACTTGATTATATGGTTTTGCTGGAGCGTCTTGTTGACTCCCTTGGAGTTGCCAACAACAAGCTGCCCACAGTGCCCCCAAGAGGTACAGGCTGCGCAATCAAAAACGGACACTACTGCCCTCAAAAAAATCGCTGCCGAGCCGCTGCCCGTCAAACGAGGAAGCAGCATACAGCTATTAGTAGGTTTGGAAGAAACCGACAGGCTGGCCAAGGTACAACTCCTTGACCCTATGGGAACACTACTGCTAGAGCAAGAAGTACATCCCATCAACCCATTTATACACAATATCGCCTTGGCGCAAGGAGTCTATTACCTGAAAATTTATACCTCCAAGCAATGCCTTGTACAAAAGGTAACTATTTTTGATACTGAATAAGCCAATTTTGATATTCTTTCTGACCACTCGGGCATACTGAGTGGTTTTTTTAGGCAGATACCCTCCTCTCAACACACAAAAATAGGGGATTTTCTGCTTAGATATAACCCTGTCTCTCCAAACAAAGTCCATACACTATTGCTCCTTTGTCCAAGCCTTTCGAACTTTGCGCATCATACCAAGTATTTTGGAGGATACATCAATTCAAGTTTCGGCTACATTATCACCATCTATGCCCCAAACCCTGCTGCTTTTTCTGCATAGCCTTCTGATAGCGTTTTGGGTATCTTGGCTTCGGCAACGCAGCGCTAGCGCTGCGCTGCGCCGTTGGTTTTGGCCAGCGCTAGGCCTCAAGCTAGGCGCCGGATGGGCATTTGGCTGGATGTATATGAGCTATTATCAAGGTGGGGATACCGTGGTGTTTTTTCAAAATAGCCGGCTCTTAGCACAACTGGCCTTGGCCGAACCTCAAGTATATTGGCATTTTTGGTGGCATACGGCTTGGCATCCAGAGGTAGTCTTGACCGCCGCCGAGCTGTGGTATCAGCCTAGGGTGTTGGTATTGCTCAAGCCGCTGAGCCTACTGGCCTTGGGCTGTGCCGAGCATTATTGGCTGATGAGTGCCTACTTCAGCCTACTTAGCTTTGCAGCTACGTGGGGGCTGCTGCGCAAACTCGAAGCACGCTGGCCAGCCTACACTTCGGCGGCTGTTTTGGCTTTTTTGTTATGGCCTACGGTAAGCTTTTGGACTAGCGGCCTCCAAAAAGAAGCCCTCGCGTGGGCAGCTATCGCGTTTATTGTCCAACAATTATTTGCTGACACACCCCGGTACCTGACATGGTCTTTGGCCAAATCTGCCTTGGCATTAAGCGGACTTTTGGCGCTCAAGTTTTATTATGCCGCAGCCCTGATTGGGGCAATAGGTTGTTATTGGATGCTCTTGGCCTCCAACCAATATGTGATAACAGGCTTACCCAATAGCCGACGAAGGCCAATGCTACAGTGGCTTTTGGGCTTATCTACCTTTGGGGTATTGTTGGGTTTGTTGAGCCTAAGCCACCCCCACTTCAACCCTAGCGATTTTTTTCATAGTCTAGTCGTCAACCACAACACTAGCTATCATTTTTCGCATCCGGCTCAGGCCATCAACTATACCAAAATCAGCCAGAAAGGGTACTATGCCTTACACAGCCACTGGACAGACTTGCTGTATAATGCCCCTCAGGCATTGTTTGGAGGGCTTTTCAGGCCTATACTGTGGGTAGATAGTTGGCAACAAGGCTGGTTGCAGCGCTTGGCGATGCTCGAAAACACCTTGTTTTTGGGTTGGGGGCTTGTGGCCTGTCTATTGGCATACAAACAATCCACAGAGGGCGAGCCCTTGGTAGCCGCCTTGGTTATTTATGCCGGATGCTTGGCCCTGTTATTGGCTTTTGCTTCTCCCAACTTTGGTAGTTTATTGCGCTATAGGGTGTCTTTTTATCCTTTTTTGCTCTACCTATGGGGTATTCCGCTGTACCGATATTGGGCATCTGTAGGCAGTCGCGCTGCTTAGCGCGTGTTGAAATTTTCGGTGTGGCACTCGAAACAGATGATTTTTGTGCTGTTGCCAGGCAAAAAGCGTAGGCGTTACCATTTAGCCCACGATTAAAATCGTGGGAGGGCTACGACGAGCATTTTTAACGACATAACAGCCAAAAACAAGTTTTTTGGTATCGATGAAGGGGGTTTTAAACAAGCTCCACGCCACTGGACATTTTTGGAAAAGTAGCTCAGAGTTCTAGCCCCGAGACAAGTTGAGGCCTCATTTTGGGGGCACAATGAGACCTAACCCACAGTTTTAACTATGGAATTTGAAAAATGTCCAGTGGCGTGAACAAGCCCTTAATTAGGCATCACTTATTTGGCTTGTGCCAAGGCCTTTTTCACATCCAGTAAGTGGTTACCCAGTCCACCCAAGTCTGCACACTGAAGCAGGTGTTCCATCCCCTGAAACGCAACCGGAGAGCGATCATAGCCATAGTTTTCAAAGAGTGTATGGGTCTTGCGGCTGTCTCCCATACCCATCTCTATATCGTGCATCGTATATTGGCAGGGGTGTTCGTAGCCGCTAGCGTGGGTGATTTCGAGGATTTCTTTGCGCAATGTTTTCAGGTAGTTAAAAAATCGGACAGACTTGAGCGTGGGGTCTAGCCCTCTTTCAAGCCACCAATTTTGGGTAGCCACTCCGGCCGGGCACTTATTGGTATGGCATATTTGCGCTTGGATACAGCCAATGGAGAGCATTGCCTCACGCGCCACGTGAATCAGATCTGCCCCCATAGCCAAGGCCATAATAGACTTGGCAGGGAAGCCCAAGCGCCCAGAAGCAATGAAAACGATACGGTCGGTAAGCCCTCGGTCTAAAAATATCTTGTATACACTGGCAAAGCCAAACGTAAAGGGCAGCGATACGTGGTCGGCAAATGAGTGTGGCGCAGCCCCTGTGCCGCCCTCCCCTCCATCGATGGAGATAAAATCAGGGCCTGTGCCGGTGGCCACCATCCGGTCTGCCAACTCTTCCCACATATCCAACTTGCCTACGGCAGCCTTGAAACCCACAGGCAGCCCTGTACGGTCGGCTATAGCCTCCAGAAAATCTAAAAACTCCGGAATATTGCTAAACGCACTGTGGTACGCAGGAGAAAGGACATCCTGCCCCATAGGGATGCCCCTAATATCGGCGATTTCCTTGGTGATTTTGGAGGCAGGCAACACCCCTCCTTTGCCTGGTTTCGCCCCTTGTGAAATCTTGACCTCTATGGCTCTGACAAAGGGGTTGGCCTCGGTCAGTGCTACTAGCCGCTCCATAGAAAAGTTCCCTTTATCATCGCGTACGCCAAAGTAACCAGTTCCAAAATGAAACATCACATCTGCCCCATTTTTATGATAAGGCGCCAAGCCTCCTTCTCCAGTACTATGATAACAGCCCGACATCTTGGCTCCTTTGTTGAGCGCAATCACTGCATTGCGCGAAAGTGCTCCAAAACTCATTGCCGAGATATTGACCAACGAATAGGGGCGGTAGGGGCGTTTGCGCCTCCCGGCTCCCATTACCTTCGCACAAGGCAAAAAATAAGGATCTTTGTGATTGATATGCCCCGGCTCTATACGATAAGGAAAAAGTGCCGGGTTGATGAATACATGCCCCGAAGCATAGATTTCTTTGTCTGTACCAAAGCCTTCGTAGTTATTTTCTTTCTTAGACGACGCATAAATCCAAGCGCGTTGGCTTCGGTTAAACGGTAGCTCTTCGCGGTTATTGGCTACAATATACTGCCGCAATTCCGGCCCTATAGACTCCAGCAAGTAGCGTAAACGCCCTACTACCGGAAAATTGCGTTTGATGGTGTTGCGCTTATTGAAAAAAGCATCCACCACGGCCATATACAAGATCCAAATCGGCAGTAACACCAGCAAATAATGAAACCAGCGCGCTTCGAGTGTAAAAATAGCTTCTACGAATTCGGAAATGTTTTGTAGGAATTGTAGCATAAGTATTGGGGGGTATGGGTGAGTTCGGAAGAAGAGGTCATTTTGGTTAGCGCAAATCTCTAACCAAACCTTTGTGCTCACTGTGTTTTTATAGAACTTAACCAATATACGTTTGAAACTTTTATAGAGTTGTTCTTTGGCTAAATTCCACACAATTAGCCAATTAGTATTAGCTTCAGCCGGTATGATGCTGTTAGCGGCTAACTTTTGGTTTGATTAATCGTTAATAAGTTATGATTTATGGTTTTTATTGCTATTTTAGCAGAACGAATCCATTCGTGAACTCATATTTTTATATGTAAATTCTATTGTATCATGTCCAAAAATTCCAAAATCAAAAAGTTTAGAGACTTGGAACAAGACGATTTTGAGGCAAACAAATCACGCAATAAGAAATCGTCAAAAGGAGCTAAACCGAACAGAGGGCGGCGCTTTGTTTCTGAAATAGATGATCAGTATTCGGAATCGTATTCATATTAGTTTCCATACAAGGCTAACCCGCCGGTAGTGTTTATGACATCGGTCTTGTGATTCACAGGTATGGAGAGGAGTCTCTTTTAGAGACTCCTTTTTTTGTGCCTTTATTTCGGCAATCGTATAGTAAAAGCCGTTTCTCCTAAAGAATTTTTAGCGTAATGAATGCTTCCGCAAAGTTTCTGAATTGCGTTTTGGGCAGTATACAAGCCCAACCCTTCTCCTTTGGAGCGTTCGGTAGCTTTATAGAACATGTCAAAAATATACGGTGCAACAGCCGTGTCTATGCCTTGTCCATTGTCTCTGACCAAGATTAGCCAGTCTTTGGGCTTATCAATGAGCCTAATGGTCAGATAGGGGTGGTGTGTGGGCGAAGAAGGCTTCTGGTACTGTATTGCGTTATGTATCAGGCTATACATTGCTGCGCCAAGCAGCTCTTTATCGGTATGAATGAGCGGTTGGCAGGCCCTTACATCGATGGCCAGCGGCTCCAATGTTTCGGTTTGAGCCAGCAAATTGAGCTGATACCTGACCAACTGTTTGAAGTCTACCTTGCTCCGCTCTACTTGCATCGACTTGATTTCCATCACCTCTATCAGCCCCTGAAGCAAATCGTGCATTTTCTGGGTATTCTGCCCGATACGCTCTAGGTACTCGCGGGCTATGGGGCTGTCGGCTAGTTCCAAGGTAGCCAGATGATGTAGGCCTTCGAGTGAAGTCAAGGGAGATTTTAGGTCATGAGAGGCGCGGTAGATAAACGTATCTAAATCTTTGGTAGCTGCTTGTAGCTCTGCGGCCTTGGTATTGACCATTTCCTGTAGGTTGCTATTATAATGAATTAGTTCGGTATTTTGCCGCTCTATGAGGCGTTGAGCAGCAAGGAGTTTTTCCTGTTTTCGATTTAGCTCGTCGCGTTGGGCTTCTATCTCCTCTTTTTGCTGTCTGATTTGCTCCAAGGCTTGTTGGCGCTCTTGGCTTTCATATACTACCGTGATGGTTTCGACAATAGAGACCAAAAAATTAACATCAGCAGCGTCCCAGTCTCTTGGCTCGGCATTTTCAAAAATCACTACACCACGCAGCAGTCCATTCATAAAATAAGACAAGGCCAGCAGCGCCCGGCTTTGTTGTTGGGCAAAATATTCGCTCATTTCATAGGTATGCGCATTTTGGGCGATATCTGAGGCGGTTACGATGCGCTCTTGGCGGACAATATTGAAAAACGCCGGATAGTCTGTAAGGTATAATAAGTCGCCGGATTGGTGCTGGTTAATACGAGTATCATAACAATCAAGCGCTTCCAACACCTGAGCATCATTGCGATATTCCCACACACTGACCCGTGTACACAACATCGTAACGGCAGAAGTACGGGTAATTTCGGCCAAGGCTTGCGCCAGTTGTCCACCTTGTACATAGGGGCTACGCGCCAATAGCAACAATATCTGGCTGTGTTCTTCGAGTGTTTCTTTTTGACGCTGAAGGGCTTGGCTCACCCGCTGAATCTGTTGGTTGCGCTGCTCTAGGTCATATTTTTGTTCGCTAATAGAAGCGTGTGAAGCATTCAGCTCTTCGTATGCCTCAGCTAGTTGGTATTGGCTTTGCTTTAGCTCACGGTTGCTGTAACGCAGCTCTTGCAACAAGTGCCTGACCTTGCTTTCGTAACGCGCATTGACATTGAGCAGGGCAAGTAGACTCAACACAAAAAGCAAATAGCCCAACACGCTAAAGGCCGTTACGATAAAATAACCCTCTAGGCGCAAGCCTACTTGCGAGGGAGCCACTCCCAAGAGCCAGTGTAACCCATCAAAAGACAAAAGACAAAGTAAGGGCAGGCCTAGGCCCAACCATCGGTCAAGGCGCTGGCGCATATCCAACAACAACAAGGGCAAGACTACCGAAGCCAGAATAACCAGCCTTGGCGCAAAGTATTGTACTACCAGTACAGCTTCGGGGTGGAGATACTTGGCCATCAACGCAACCCCTAGATTATAAACCGGCATACTCAACGCCAACAAATACAGCACCATCCGCTGATAGCCCAACCTATTCAGCAGTGGCATACTGAGGTAAAAAATAAATTCTATAATAAAGGGGCTGCTAATAGGATATTCCTGAAATTCTAGGCGGCTCAAAAGTATCAGCCCCAAGCTCAAAAAAGCGAGCAAGAGGCTGATTTGGTTGGAGAGTAAAATACGCTTTTGTAAGGCTTCGGGCATGGAGTGGTCAACTCCCCAGTGAATAAACACATCCCATTGCTTGAGCCGCCAATCCATTTTATGTATCAATCTTTAAAATATCCAAACAACATTTTGCCAAAAATCAGGTATTGTCCCTAACGGATTCCAGGCCAAATAGTTGAGCAAAAGGCGCATTTAGCGCAGTTCCTGTAGTAGCTCTCCAGAGAGGCGCACTACCTCCAGCTCGGCAGTTTTGGCTGTAAAGTATGCATTGTTGAGTGCATTGCGGGCTTGTACGAGGTTGAGCTGCGCTTCACGGAATTGGGTAGTATTGATTTGCCCAAAGTTAAATTTCTCAGTGCTTTGCTCAAAATTTTGCTCAGCTATCCGCACGTTGCGCTCCTGCATCCGCACCACAAAGAGGGCGTTTTCATACGTTGCATAAGCATTGACAACCTCTCGCTCAATCCGCTCTTGGATTAGCTTTTCTTGCTCTTGGGCAATGTCTACCCCAATGCGTGCATTTTGGATTTGCGTGCGGCGTTGCATACCATTGAAAATAGGCCAATTGAGCGTAATACCGGCGTTAAAGCCCCGTGTTTGGTTGCTGATTACAAAGCCGGCCTGTGCTTCGGTACGGTTATAGCCATAGGCTGCATTGAGGTCTATCGTAGGATAATTGGCTGCTTGGGCGATGTGTAGGCTATTTTCTGATACACGCAAATTTTGGCGGATAGCCACCAACTCCGCGTTGTTTTCTTTGGCTTTCCCCAAGAGTGTGTTGAGCGCCGGAAGATCGGCATCGGCCACTTGTTTTTCAACCTCATAATCATAGTCGAGGCTTTGTGCCATGAGGTTGTTAAGGTTACGCTTGGCGTTGCGGTAGTCTATACTGGCAGCAAAATAGCGCACACTGTCAGCGTTGAGGTCTACGGTAGCATTGAGCACATCGAGACTAGAAGCAGCGCCAAACTCGGCTCGTTGCTGCGCCCGCTTGAAGCGGTCTGTAGAAATGTCGATGGCTTGTTGGGCTACGCTGAGATTCTCTTGCGCCAAAGCCACGGCATAATATGCATTGATGGTTTGGCTGAGGGTTTCTTCTACCAATCTACGCGACTCTGCATCGGTTTGGCGCGCCGTCAACAATAGATTCTGAAGGTTGCGCTTGTTGGCTCCCCCTTGATACAGGATATACCGAGCTTCTATAGAGGCGTTGCCGCTGACAGTGGCGGCATTGTCGATGCTTTGCCCATCGCCACTCAAAAAAACAAGGTTTACATCATTGAGGCTGTAGCTCATCCCTGCATTCAGCGCTACAGTAGGCATCAGCCCTGCATTGCCGGCAATAGCGGCGTTTTCGGCTACTGTTACCTGATAACGGGCTACTTTGATGCTGTAATTGTTGGCAAAGGTCTGCTGGATGGCTTGCTCCAGTGTGAGCGTAGTTTGTTGAGCCTGCGCCAGCCAAGGCCATAGGCCAAGGCTAAGCAAGCAAATTAGACGGGCATAATGTGTCATGACAAAAATACGGATGACGTAGTTTGAGGTGATTCTTTGTTTTCTGACTTATTGGATATGTTCGGCTTCCAGCTCTTTTACGGCAGGCTCCAGTGACTCACGAGATGGTAAGGACTCTTTTTGGCCAAATAAGAACTGCCGGAAGGCCACACTGTAAAGCTTGATGTCGTTGGCCAACATCAACAAGGCCGGCAAAAGTACCAAGGTCGTGAATGTAGCCACCAAGAGGCCATAGCTCAGCGATATGGCCATCGGGATTAGAAATTGGGCTTGTAGACTGCGTTCCAAAATCAAGGGGCCAAGACCGGCTACCGTAGTAACAGTGGTGAGCAAGATTGGGCGGAAGCGCGACATACCGGCCTCGTGTAGTGCTGCAATAAAGGGCTTTCTTTCTTTGAGATAACCGTTGAATGCGCTCACAAATACAAGCGAGTCATTGATCATTACCCCTACCAAGGCAATCATCCCGAGGGCGGAGAAAAAGCTGATGGCAGCCCCGTGGATATAATGCCCAATACCAACTCCGACCAAGCCCAGCGGAATCATCAGAAACACGATAGCCGTTTGCCATACAGAGCGGAAGGTCATCATCACCACCGCAAACATGAGCAAAAACACAATCGGTAAGACCACCTGTGCCGAGCGCTGCGTTTTGTCGCTTTCTCGGCTTTGGCCTTCATAAGAAGTGCGCAAAGCTGGATATTTGGCCATAATGGGTGGCAAAATGTTGGTCTGAATATCGGCTAGAATTTCAGTTACAGACTCATTGGGGTTGGCCAAATCTGCTTCTACCCTGATTTCGCGTTTGCCGTCGAGGTGGCTGATAGAGACCACCCCACGCGTGCTGGTGAGGGTAGCCAGCTCCCTCAGCGGAATTTCTTGACCTTCGGGCAGGCGGATACGCATATCCTCCAAATCACTGATAGACTTCCGGTTGCTTTCATCATAGCGCAGCCACACCCGCACCTCGTCTACGTTGCGCTGTAGGCGCTGGGCTTCGCTTCCAAAAAAGCCTTGCCGCACTTGCCCTATAATATCTTGTGGTTGCAAACCTAGGGCTTTGGCCTTTTCTTTTAGCTCTATGTTCAGCTCTCTCAAGCCCTCTTGGTCATTGTCAATGATATCACGCAATGAGGAAAGGCTGGTTAAGGCCGCTTTTATTTCGTCTTTGGCCTGCTGCATCTCTTCTTTGTTGTAGCCCAAAATAGAAATAGATACTGGCTTGCCAAAGGCTGAGGCAATACCATAAGAGAGGTTTTCGGCACCAGGGATTTCGCCCACCAGCTCTCGGATACGGTTGGAGATGACAAAGCTGGGCATCGCCCGGTCTTCTCCATTGAGCAAAGTGATGGCAATGGTTCCTCGGTGAGTTTCGGGGCCTATGCGTCGGTCGATAATCGCCACGACATCACGTCCGTCGGGGCGTTGTTGTTTGATTTCCTCATTTACTTGTTTTATTTTCTCTTCTATATAGAGTGTGTATTTTTCGGTAATATTCTCTCGTGTTCCCGCCGGCATCAAGAGATTGATGTCGATGTTGTCGCGGTCAATAAAGGGAAAGAATGTCGTTTTGATGATGCCGCCTTCGATGGCCCCAATGACGATAAACATACTTCCGATCGAAATACCGACAATAAAGAGTGGATTTCGGATAGTGAAGCGTAACACGGGGGCGTAGAGTGTTTCACGCATCCAGCCCATTACGGCACCCATCACCCTATCTATAAAGCCGAATACCTTGTTAGTAACTGCACGCCAAGGCGTGGGCTTACCTGTCTCTAGGGAGTGCGCAATGTGCGCAGGCAAGATGAGGGCACATTCTACCAAAGAAAACAACAGGGTTGTGATGACGACAAAGGCCATATTTTGGAAGAACTCGCCCACACGGCCATCCAAGAAGAAGAAAGCCGAAAAAGCTATCACAGTAGTCAATACTGCCGAAATAACCGAGGGCAACACTTCCATGGTGCCGTCGATGGCCGCCGTGATGGGGTCTTTGCCCCGCTCAAAGTGTTGGTAAATATTTTCGGCCACAACAATGCCGTCATCTACCAGAATACCCACTACCAGAATCATCCCAAAGAGTGAGATGACGTTGATGGTCAACCCGGCAATAGCCCCTACGATAAACATCCCCATAAAACAGATAGGCAAGCCTGCCGACACCCAAAAAGCCAGAGAAGGGTTCAGAAACAAGGCCAAGAAGATGATTACCAAGGCTGCGCCTACAATGCCGTTATTCACCAAAAGCTCGATACGTTGGCGCAAGTTGATGGAGCTGTCTTGTACGATGGTGGCCTTGACTACATCGTTTTTCTCATTAAACTCCTTCACATAGTCGCGGATGTAGTCTGTAATGAAGAGTATGTCCTCGTTAATGGTATTTTCGACCGTGATGAGGGCCGCCGGTTGTTGGTTGATATAAGTACGGTCAGGGATATCGGCCCAGCGGTCGCGCACATCGGCAATGTCACGCAGATAAACTACTTGGCCATTGGCATTGGTCTTGATAACAATGTCTTTGAAGCGCTCGGCATAATAAGCCTTCGATTTGGCTCGAATAAGTAGCTCTTCGCGCTCTCCCTTGATTGTGCCTCCGGTTACTTCTATATTGGCCTTACGGACGGCCTCGGTGGCTTGCTGAAAGGAAATTTGGTAGGCTTGTAAGTCTGCCTCGCGGAAGGCAATCTCTATTTCCTCGTCGGGGTAGCCCGAAAGCGTTACCTTAGAGATGCCCTCTACGCTGCGGAGGTCGTTTTCAATCTCAAGAGCAAAGCGTTTGAGCGTACGTAAGTCTACATCTCCGCTGATGGAGAAGTTGATGGCGCGGCTGAGGTTTTCCATCTTGTAGATGACCAACGGCTCCATCTCTGCGGGGAAGTTGCTCACACGGTCTACAGCATTTTTGACATCCTGTAGTACCAAGTCCGTGTCATAGTCTTTGAGCACCTCTATGGTGATGGTTCCGCTGTTTTCGCGAGAGACCGAAGAGACCCGTTCCAGCCCTGTGATGCCCTTGAGGTTGTCTTCTATCTTGAGCACTACCCCTTCTTCTATTTCTTCGGGTGCTGCGCCGGGATATATAATTTGGATACTGATCACACGGCTCTCACGCTCTGGGAACAGGGTCGATTTGAGGCTAGTAAGCCCAAAAAAACCAAAAATAAGAATCAACACCAAGATGGCATTGCCCGATACGGGGTATTTAATAAAATAAGCAATCAGACTTCTCATGACATTGTCAATAAATAGGGGGGTGTTTTGCCTTAGTTGTTACGCATCCGAACTTCCATTCCTTCAAAAGCCCCTGTTACTGGCTCTGAGAGAACAATTGTTTCGTTGGGGATGCCTTTGAGCACTACATTGGCTCCGTTGTAGCGCACCACCTCGACCGGGATGAGCTTGAGTCGGTTCTGTTTGTTGATGCTAAAGACCTGTTTTCCATTGACAAGCAGGTTGCGGTCAAGCTCTACCACATCCCCAATCATATTGCCTGTTACACGGCCTTTGAGAAACATTCCTTCGCGCAGCCCTGCCCCCGAAACAGCCACAAAAAGGCGTACCATCTGGGTTGAGGCATCCATTTTATCACTGATACGGACAACACGCCCCTGCCATTTGCCCTCGGTATCTTCTGAATATAGGTTGACATAATCGCCTATCTGAACGCGGCCAATGTCTTTGAGATTAACAGAAGTTTCCAGCTCGTAGGCTCCTGAGCTCATAATCTCGCCAAGCTTTTGCCCTGTACGGATGAGCGTCCCGGGGTTGATATTCGATTCTACCACCACCCCTGCAAAGGGCGCTGTGATGAGGTGTTTGCGAAGGCGTTCCTCAGCACTTTTGATGTTATAGTATTGGTCATAAATCCCTTTAGTTACGACAAAAAAGCGTTCCCTATCGCTTTCTGTCTCTGGGAACTTGGCCAAGGGCTTGTTGGCATCAAAGGCTTGGATATATTCATTCCACTTGGGGTATGCCTCCGGATAATCTATCTTGAGGTCGGGTAACATCTGGGTCAATACATTTTGTAGGGCGCTTTTTTGTGCCAATAGGTTGAGGCGCGCCTCCGTGTCATCTATTTTGAGCAATACTTGACCTATGTTGAAGCGGTTGCCTTCCTTAAAAACTACCCCTGCGGCTTGCAAAACCCCACCAACCTCGGCATATACTTCTACCTTATTGCCGGCGATAAGCCGCCCGCTAAGGGGGATAGCAGCCTCTACAGACTGGTTGCGTACAGTAAGCACGGCTACTGACCGCGCCTTGATGGTTTCTTCTTTGCGAGGGGTTTCTTTACGCTGGTTGCTCAACGAGCGCCCCACCACAAATGATACCCCAACAAGTAATACTGACAGGGCAATGATAACGATTTGATTCAGTTTCATGACAACAAAAAATTATTTAAATCACACTGCTGTGATGGGCTTTAGGTGGTGTAACAATGATTGATATATCAACTAAGTTTTTGGGGGGCTTGTTCCCAATAATTGGATAAGTTATGGCTGACTTGTCGCAACACTTTTTTGCATATGGCAAGCTCCTGAGGATCAATATCCTCTTGGGCTATTTCTAGGTTTCGTTGGGCTTCGTCAATCAGGGCCTTTTGCAAATCCTTTCCGGCCTTGGTAAGGTAGATAAGTTTGTTGCGACGGTCTACCTGATGTTGCACCCTGACGACCAAGTTGCGGCGTTCCAGCCCGTGGATAAGGCGGGTTACGCTGGTCTTGTCTTTGCCTACCCAAGCGGCTATATCGCGCTGATTGCGGCCATCTTGCTCCCAAAGAGCTAAAAGTACCACCCACTGCTCTCGGGTGATGTCGTGGCCGGCTTGCTCAAAAAGTTGTTGCAATGACTGACCTATTTGGCGCTTGGCCTGCGTCAACAGATACCCTAAAGAGTCTTGCAAGATGTAAGAAGAAGATAACTGGGACATTTTTTAGTTGTTTAATCAACCATAAAACAATTTGACTTTTATAATAGTTGTGCAAAAGTTCTGATTCCGACATACGTAGGGTTTACCACGACCAATGCAAAGCTAAGCCCTTTGAGCTACGCATAAAAAAACCCTCGCAAGTAGCGAGGGTCGGCAGTTATTGTCTGATATTTGCCCGGTGGGCTTAGCGTATTCTGGCTCTATTGACCTTACTCCGAGGGATTTTTACGGGGCAAGGGTCTTGTGGGAAGACGTAGCTCAGCGATAGCACCGTAAAGAAGTAATAGTCTTTGTCATTGGGGTTGCCCGTAAAGAGCTTGGGGTCTCTGGGGGCGGCCAATCCAGCATTGCCATCGACATTGAGGTCATCTAGGTTGTCAGTAAATGTGCGACGTGCTTCAAACGACATCCCGAGATTGAGCGTAGGAGAAAGCGCATACTTGATACCCAAGCCAAAAGGGATGGCCATAGAGAATTTACCATAAGTAGGGCGTGTATTTTTGACGGGGTCGAAGAAAAAGCCTGCCACGCCGGCAAAGAGGTAGGGAGTCCAGCGGTACTCGTCGCGTTTGTCGCGCCCAAGGTCGAAAAAGTTATACTCTACCTGAAAGCCCAACTCTAGGATATTGGTTTGGAACTCAAACCCACGCGCCGCACTGACAGCATCTTTGTTGAGGCGGTCTGCGTGTTGGATATAACCATAGTTGCCATTGAGCTTAAAGCTAAAAGCCGGCCGGGGGTTGATACGGTAGAAGAAACCGCCCCCAATGCCGGGGTTTGTAATATTGATAAACGACGACATGTCGCCTTGGTAATTCATTGCACCCAAGCTTACCCCCATCTCGTGGGTTTGGGCATTGGTTGGAACCGAATAACCTAAAAACAGACACCACAACAGCGCGGTTAGGTAAATATGCGTTTGCTTCATCATCACAAGTTTTTGGGGGTATGATTCATTAACGAAGTCGGCCACCACGTCGGTTGCGTTTGCGGCTGCCTAAGTCAGGACAGAAAGGGCGCGCTCCCAAGACATACTTGAGGTGTACGCTCGTAACAAGGTATACATCAGTAGCACCATCATTGCCTCGCTGGTCGCCCTCTTGGCCAAACCCATTGAAGCTGGTGTATGGCCGGCCATCAGGGCCTATAAAGACCGAGGTGCCAATGAGGCCTCCAAGGCGTTGTATTTCGGCTTGGCGTGAGCCTCCTTTCAGCGCCGACACGGGCTCCATCGTGCGATTGGCCATAGCGCGCGCTAGGTCGCTGCTCAGGTTAGCTGGATCTGTATATAAGCCACTTACGTCGTCGAGATAGTCTGTAAAGGTGAAGCGCATGCCCATTTCGACACCGATGTCGATGCGGTCAGTCAAGCGCCAATCAACCCCTACACCAAAGGGAATCATAAAGGCAAAGCTGGAGTAATCTTGGCCTTCGGTTTGGAGCGGTTTGAGCGAAACCCAGTTGCCGCCAAACTCTTCGGGCGTACGGGCGACGGGATTGTGGTATAGCGCTCCTATCCCAATAAAGACGTAGGGAGTCCAAGGGGTTACGGGGTTGCGCCAAGTACCTCCGGCTATTTCGGGGATACGGATAGTGCCCACGAGTGTGGTTTCAAAGACATCGTTGCGGAAGTGCGCATTGCGGATATAGCGGTATCGGTGGCGCTCATTGTTAGGGTCGGCGGCTGTAAAATCGTCGCCTTGTAGGCGCGCCCACATCAGCCCAAATCGGATACCGAAGCGCTGCCCTCTAAAGATACGTTCTACTTCTAGGCCAAAGCTAGGGCGGGTAAAGCTTAGCTCAGTACTCATATACTGCGCCAAGGGGTTGAGGTCTCCAAAGTAATTGGCAATTCCTACACGGGCATTGATAGTGGTATATCCAAAATCACCCTTACTCTGTGCCATCAAATCATTTACCTGAGCGAAGCTCAATATGGCCAAGAGTACTGACAACCATAATTTTCTCATAACTTGTGTGAGTCGCTATTTGTTCATTCAGTCCAAAATTACGGCATATTTGCCGAAAATACAAAGTGCTGACAATCTGCTTATCAGCGGATATAATTACGCACATCCATTCCCCAGTTGAGTTTGTTGCGCAAGGTTCCTAGGAAGTTGTCGTCGGCAAATTTGACAATATGCGCCTTAAACTTCTCCTTTCGTACCGCCAACTGAATGCCTGCGTCAATGATTTTGAAGCGTGAGTCGAGTGAGACGAGGAAGTTCTTACTTCGTCCTTCGACCTCAAAGGCTACCACACTGTCATCGGAGATGACCAAGGGGCGGACGTTGAGGTTGTGTGGGCTTACCGGCGAGAGGATAAAATTATTGGATGCCGGCAATACTACCGGGCCGCCGCAGCTTAGCGAGTAGGCTGTAGAGCCGGTAGGTGTGGATACAATCAGTCCATCAGCCCAATAAGAATTGAGGTATTCGCCGTTGATATAGGTATGTACAACTATCATCGAGGCGGTGTCGCGCTTGGTGATTGTAAAGTCATTCAGCCCGAAGTTCAGCCCTTCAAATACATCTTGGCTGGTATCTACATGAATCAAGACCCGTGCGTCGATTTGGTAAAACCCCTTGAAGAGGTGGTCTATTGCTGCGGGAATTTGCTTGGGCGAAGTAGTCGCTAGGAAACCCAACCGCCCCATATTGATTCCCAAAATGGGCGTTTCGCGCTCGGCTACGTGGGTGATAGAGTCGAGCAATGTGCCATCGCCACCAAGAGAGAAAATAAAGTCCATTGGTTCGAGGTCGCCGCGTCCTTTGTATACGTGATGAAAGGGGACATTCAGCTCGTGTTCGGTCAGAAAGCGGTGTAGGGTTTGGGATACATGTACTTCGGCTTGGCGTTTTTGTAGCTCTTCGAATACAAGTACCACATAAGGCACTACCTCTGGCTTAAACGCACGTCCGTTGATGGCTATTTTCATATCAAATTCCTTACGCTTAGATTCACAACGTAAAGCTAAGCAAAATATTGGCTTACAGCTTGTTTTTATTTAGTTGTAAGGGGGGTGGTTGTGGCGTTACAACTAATTTGGGGCTGACCTTGCATTTGGGTATCAAAAGTGGCTGCATATTGCAAGCGCACGGCTACTTTAAGGTGGCAATCAGTGTGCCATGTTTGCTCTAAGATTTCTGCGTCTACTTGTTTGCATTGGTACATCACCCAGCTCAAGTCAGGATATGCGCAGCGGATATCAAATTGTTGGCATCGATACCGTTGGTCGATGGCGGCTGTGGAGAGCGCCTCGGAGGCGGCTGTACGATAAGCTTGGATAAGCCCACTGACTCCCAGCTTAGTACCCCCAAAATACCGGACTACCACTACCAAGGTATTGGTCAGTTGGTGAGCGCGTATTTGCCCCAGTATGGGGTCTCCGGCACTGTGGTTGGGCTCTCCGTCGTCGTTGGCACGATAGTGTTCGGCTTGCTCCCCTAGGCAGTAGGCATAGCAATGATGGCGCGCATCATAGTATTGTTTTTTGAGCGCGGCTAGGTGCTGTTTTACGTCCTCTTCGGAGTCTACCGGCAAGGCAAAGGCCAAAAACTTACTGCCTTTCTCTTTGTAAAGCCCTTCGGATGGGGCGGTGATGACCTGATAAACATCTTGCTCCATACTAGGCTCTATCAGTATTTTGTGCGGTCTATTTCGCGCTTGAGGTCTTTTTCTTTCAGGCTGTCGCGCTTATCATAAAGCTTTTTGCCTTTGGCCAGCGCAACCTCCATCTTAGCCCAGCCCCTATCATTGATAAACACTCGGGTAGGAATTACGGTCAGGCCTTGTTCTTCGAGGCGTTCTTCAAGTTTTTTGAGTTCGCGTTTCGAGAGCAGTAGCTTACGCTCGCGGGTAGGTTCGTGGTTGTTGTAGGTCGCATTGGTATAGGTAGATATATTGAGCTGTTTGACCCACAGCTCTCCGTTTTTGAAGTAGCAGTAAGCATCTTGCATATTGACCTTACCCATACGGATAGACTTGATTTCGGAGCCTTGCAAAACCACACCGGCTATGTAAGTATCTAAAAAATGGTACTCAAAAGAGGCACGACGATTTTTTATTTGTACGCTTTTCGCAAAAACATGCTTTTCCTTTGAATTTTTCTTAGCCATATCGTTTTTATCTTTATTCTTTTTACTATAAATTTATTTGCCCAGAATCAAAAATTCGCATTGTAAATATTCCGTATGGCAACAATTATACGCTATGAGGATTTAGCTTGAAAGTTAATGCACTGTAAATCATTGGGCATCAAATCTGGCGAACCCTTAAATCACACTAGGGTACACTTTTGATTTTAGTATTTTCGGCCAACTATTAGAAACGGTATACTGCTGCCAAAAGTTCAAGAAAAAACCCACTCTCCAAAGGAAAGCAGGTTTTATAGTCCATTACTTTGAATTGTTGCGAAAGGTTACTCAATGTGGACTCATTACTTACTCACTTAAAACATAGTAGGCTGTGCCTTCAAAATACATCAACAAATAGGCTTTTTCAGGCACCAAATCTTGACGTTTGTGGGTATCTAAGAAGTCTTCTAGGTAGAGGGCCTTTTCCATCTGGATTTTCCCATCAGTATCCAGTACCTTGATGTTCACCTTAGAAAGTGGCATCCAATAGGGGGCTTCGGCTTCTCCATAAGGAAAGGGGTTCTCGTACAGTAAGTTAAAATCAGCTTCTAGCTGCTGTTCCGGCTGTGGGTTGGTAGCCGTATCGGTATCTTTGGTAGCAGCGGTGGCGGCTGTGGGGAGCAGGCTAAGCCCTACTAGGGCAAAAGCGAGCAAGAGTTGGGTTACTTTTTTCATAATGTTTAGTTGTATAGTTAAATGCCTGATTTCTTAAGGGTATAACGCATCGTAGCATTTGAAAGTGTCAATAAAAGTCTTAAGGTTTGTTAAACGATATCTTACCCTTTTGTGAACAATTGTTCTATCAGCTTTCAATTCAAAGACAAGACTCATGGCGCAAGGGTTGCAAGGGGGTATAAAATATTTTTGGTATCTCGGGTGGGGCGCATAATTTGTGGCTTTGATTGAGATTTTAGGCGAATATGTGTATTATTGCCCTATCATTAATTACCCCTCATAATAATAAGGTATCCCCCTTATGCCAAACACTAATACACTAGAACCTACTACCGAAGTAGCACAGGTGCGGTTTTATTTCTTGCCCTTTGTGCTTGATACCTTCGCTCGTTGGTTTATTTTAGGTATCTACCGCTCATTAGCCCAAGCCCCCGGCAAGGGGTTTACGTTTTTCATTGTGGCCAATTTGCTGATGTTACTCATCACAGCAAGCTTTGTTT
Source organism: Eisenibacter elegans DSM 3317 (assembly GCF_000430505.1). NCBI lineage: Bacteria > Pseudomonadati > Bacteroidota > Cytophagia > Cytophagales > Microscillaceae > Eisenibacter > Eisenibacter elegans. The sequence continues at coordinate 42,837 of NZ_KE387154.1, forward strand.
TGCTACATTATAACCTCATCAAGAAGAAATACAGCTTTATTCGAGAGCAGAACTACGAGGGCAAAATTGATGTATTTACGGTCTTGTTCTTGATTGTGTCTATTCTGTCGGTCAATTACATTGTTTTTGATGTATTGAACCAACAACCTTTTTACAAGGAGTTTACCCGCCGCGATGGAACGGTGGCCATCATTCCGGTAGTTACGTTTTTCTTCTACTCTACCTTTGTGGTCGTAATGGCGCTGATGAGCATTACTGTACCCAAGGAGTTTTTGCAAGAAGAAAAAGCCAAGCGTCGTTGGTTCCAACGTGCTTTTGGTATTGGGTCGTCGGGCGATACCCTTACAGACCCCGAACTGGTGTATGATACTGACGAAGAAACAGAAAAATACAGCCTCGATCAGTATGATTATGAAATAGACCGCAACGATACCGAGATTGTCAAGCTGGAAGGCTCTATCAAAAACGAAGCTACCCGTATTGATGCTTACATTCTGGAGAGTGTTTTGTTTGGTGCCTTGGCCTTCTCAGCCTTCTTGACTATTGTCTCCTCAGAGCGCTTCAACCTTACCAAGAGCGAATACCAAGAGTATCGCCAAGAGTTGGCTATGCCCGCGCTTACTATTTTGGAAAACTCACTCAACGACTCCTTGCCCGAGGGAAAAGCCAAAGAAATTCGGGAGCTGATTGCTTGGGCACAAGAGGATGGGCATCCGGTCATAGAGTTGGTAGCCAAAATGAAAATGCTCAAGCTACCAGAAGAAGTTCTGGAGAAATATAACTTTGACACAATCCGGGTAAAAGCCAGCACCGTAGACTACAATACCGAACTACAAGACTTTTGGTTTACCTTGGGAAGCTTTTCGAGCAACTTATTGCTCTTCAATATCAAACAAGCCGGGCGCGACGGCGGGATGCTCTTGCGCCCACGCAACCTGTTGATGTTGATTATGTTGCAGACCTTGCTTTGCTCCTTGTTCTTCTTGTCAGTCATTGCGGCGCGTTTGCGCTATAGTAATATAGCCGAAGAGATAGACAACCTCATACGCCTTGCCCGAACCCTCAACGACAAGGAAGAGGAGGTGTACAACCTCAGCCTACACGTTACCGGCGACCCTGAGGTAGAGCGCAAACTCCAACAACGCCTGAATTCGTTGGATATGGCTATCAACACCCGCATCTTGAAAGCCAAGGAGTTTCGCCAACAAACCAAACCCATTGTCATCTATATGGGAGTATTCCGAAACTTGGGCGTTTTTACCTTTATCGTCATTCTGATTACGAGTAGCTTATTCTTCTCGCCCTATTTGGCTGCGGCTTTCTTGGTGTTCAGTATTGTTGCTTATGTATACGAAAGCATCGATGAGCGCCTGCGCATCCGCCGTGTGAAAAAAGAGGTGGGCAACTAATCTTTGCAAAAAAACTTTTATGGGAATACGTTCTATCCTCAGCCGCCCACTGGCGGCCTACATTGCCTCTCAAGATCGCTACTGGAGCAGCCGCCCTGTAGCTTCCCAGCAAGCCGTCATGGAGCAGCTTGTAGCCAAGGCGCGCAATACGGCCTTTGGCAAAGACCACGACTTTGGCAGTATCCGTACTTATGAAGACTTCAAAGCCCGCGTACCTATCCGTGATTATGAGGTGCTCAAGCCTTATGTAGAGCGCATCATTGCCGGAGAGCGCGACGTGCTCTGGCCGGGCGTACCGGCTTATTTTGCCAAGACATCAGGTACTACTTCGGGCACGAAGTACATCCCCCTCACACGTGACTCTATCCCCAACCATATCAACTCGGCACGCAATGCCTTGCTGGCTTATGTACACGAGACAGGGCGCTCGGCCTTTTTAGACAAAAGCCTGATTTTCCTTTCGGGCAGCCCCGAAATGACTACTACAGGGCCTAATAATATCTTAACGGGGCGCTTGTCGGGTATTGTCAACCACCACGTACCCGGATATCTCCGCACCAACCAAAAGCCAAGCTACGCCACCAACTGTATAGAAGACTGGGAAACCAAGCTCGACAAAATCATCGACGAGACCATCAGCGCGCCTATGTCGCTCATTTCGGGTATTCCACCTTGGGTACAGATGTATTTTGACCGCATACAAGAGCGTACCGGCAAGCTGATCAAGGATGTGTTTCCAGAGTTTTCGGTGTTTGTATACGGAGGGGTCAATTTTGAGCCTTACCGCAAAAAACTTTACGATTCTATTGGCAAGCCTATCGATTCTATCGAAACCTATCCGGCCTCCGAAGGATTTATTGCTTACCAAAACAGCCAAACCGACCCTGGGTTGCTGATGTTGCTCAATAGCGGGATATTTTTTGAATTTGTGCCGGCTGAGGAATTTTTTGACGAAAACCCCCGCCGTCTTTCTATCGGCGAGGTAGAGTTGGGCAAAAACTATGCGCTGATTATCAATTCCAATGCAGGGCTTTGGGGCTACTCCATCGGCGATACGGTCAAGTTTATTTCCAAAGACCCCTACAAGCTCTTAGTAACGGGGCGTATCAAGCATTTTATCTCGGCCTTTGGCGAGCACGTCATCGGAGAGGAGGTAGAAAAAGCACTGCACTATGCTATGGAGCAACACCCGGAGGTATCGGTGGCAGAGTTTTCGGTGGCTCCACAAGTAACCCCTGCCGAAGGACTACCCTATCACGAGTGGTTGGTGGCTTTTGAGCGGATGCCTGCCGATATGGAAGCCTTTGCCCAAACCATAGACCATAAACTCTGCGAGCTGAATAGCTACTATAATGATCTCATCACAGGCAACATCATTCGCACGTTGCGCATTACAGCGTTACAGCCAGAGGCTTTCCAACATTATATGAAATCACAAGGCAAACTAGGTGGGCAAAATAAAGTCCCCCGTCTCTCTAATGACCGTACCATTGCCGACCAAATAGTGGCTTGGCAGGTATAGCCTCAAAACATTGCTCACAGACTTTTTAACCCCGAATGAATACCACTGATACACTCCAACGCCTCGTACAAGCCATCGAGCAACTTACTTATCCACAAACGCCGCGAGAGCTCTATGAGCCTATCGAATACATGATGCGCTTGGGCGGCAAACGCCTGCGCCCGCTATTGGTGCTCTTAGGTGCCAAAGTATTTGGCCATAACAATACAGACACCCTCACCGGAGCGGCACTATCGGTGGAGATTTTTCATAATTTCACCCTGATGCACGACGACATCATGGACTGTGCCCCGCTGCGCCGTGGGCAAGCTACCGTACACGAGCGCTGGGGCAACAACACTGCCATCCTCTCGGGGGATGTGATGCTGGTAAAGGCTTATCAAGCCCTGATGGAAGTACCTGACCAACACCTCCGCGCCGCCCTCGACGATTTCAACAAGTGTGCTATCGAAGTTTGCGAAGGGCAGCAGCTGGATATGAATTTTGAGCAGCGCCCTATTGTTAGCGAAACAGAATACATCGAGATGATTCGCCTCAAAACCGCTGTCTTGTTAGGTTTCAGCTTGGCCTTAGGGGCAAGGCTGGCAGGCGCTTCGGCAACTGACATCGCCCGGATTGACCGCTTCGGGCAGCTCATCGGCATAGGTTTTCAGCTCAAAGACGACTTGCTCGATGTCTATGGCAACAGCGCCAAAGTAGGCAAACAAGTAGGCGGGGATATTATCTCCAACAAAAAAACATTCTTACTCCTCAAGGCTCTCGAAAATGCCAACCCTAGCCAACGACAGACCCTAGACCACTGGCTCTCCCTTACTACCTTTGATAAAGAAGCCAAGGTGAAGGCCGTCAGAGAAATTTATGACCAGCTGGCTATCCCGGTGCTGACACAAGTCAAAATCAAAACATACTTCGAAGATGCCTTTGCCCTACTCGAAACCTTGCAGGCTGATGCCTCGGGGAAAACATTGCTCCGCCACTTTACTGAGCAGCTCATCGACCGAGAACAATAGCCAAAGTTTTGATGAGAGAGCCAACTTTTAAGTCTATCTCCCGTATCAAAACAACAAATAGCGCCAAACAGAGGGGACTGAAAAATACTCGCTGAGAAATAGCGGTTTGGACGCATTTTTGCGTGCCATGGCACACATAAATATTGATGCAAATAATGCCTAACACTAGACCCCTTCGTTTCCTATGATTCTTAATTACATCTGGATAGGCTTCTTCTTGTTGGCTTTTATCATCGCTTGTGTGCGGCTGGTAGTGTTGGGCGATACCGAAGTGTTCCCTATTCTCGTCAACTCAACTTTTGAGTCAGCAGAGACTGCTTTCAAGCTAGCCCTGAACCTGACAGGGGCGATGGCTATGTGGTTGGGGATTATGAAAATAGGAGAGAAAGCCGGGGTTGTCAGTCTGCTGGCTTATTTGTTTGGCCCTTTTTTCAAACGCCTATTTCCCGAAATCCCAGCCAACCACCCAGCCATCGCGCCAATCTTTATGAAGCTGTCGGCCAACCTGTTGGGACTAGACAACGCAGGCACTCCCTTGGGAATCAAGGCGATGAAGGAAATGCAAAGTTTAAACCCCACCCCCGACACAGCCTCCAATGCGCAAATTATGTTTGCCGTACTCAACACCACAGGCCTGACCTTTATCCCCGTACAAGTGCTGCTCTATCGTAGTCAGTATGGAGCGGCCAACCCTGCCGAAGTGTTTATCCCTATCTTGCTCTCTACCAGCATTACTGCCCTTTCGGGAATGATGATTGTCGCCGTTCGGCAACGCTTGAACCTTTTTGATAGGGTATTTTTGACTTACCTACTGGGGATTTTTGCCGTATTGAGCACACTCATTTATACCTTCTCCCAACTACCGCAAGAGCGTATCAGCCACGTATCAGGTGTGTTGAGCAATTTCCTGCTGTTTAGTATCATCATCTTTTTTATTGTGTTAGCCCTTGTCCGTGGGCAAGGAAACCAAGTATTTTCAGCCTTTATTGAGGGAGCCAAAGAAGGCTTCGATGTAATGGTACAGCTAATCCCCTACTTAGTCAGTGTGTTGATTGCCGTAGGTGTTTTCCGTGATGTGAAGGCCCTAGATGTGATTATCAGCTACTTAGAGTATATGTTCCGGCAGTTCAGCCTTGACCCTGAGTTTACCAAAGCCCTACCGGTGGCATTTATGAAACCCCTCAGCGGCAGCGGAGCTACAGGGATGGCATTGGATACGATGAAGGCCTATGGAGTAGACTCCTTTGCGGGTAAGCTCTCCTCTGTTTTTCAGGGAACTACTGATACGACGCTATTTATCTTGGCAGTATATTTTGGCTCTGTGAACATCAAAAAAATCCGTTATGCTACCTCTGCCGGCTTGATGGCTGACCTGATTGGCATCACTGCCGCTATCATCATCTGCTACCTGTTTTTTGGTTAAACAACACAAGCACATAGCCCCATCCAAAATATCCAAAGAACCACAGGAACGGTGTGTTGATTTACACACTGCTCTTGTTCGGCTTGTCGCTCTTGTGCTTATTTTACTCATCTACTCCCAAAAGTAACGCTATTGAGTACCCAAAAGATGTATCGGGTTTACCTTTCTCCTCCACACCTCGGACATATCGAGAAAACCCAAGTACTCGATACCCTTGCCCAAAACTGGATTGCCCCTGTGGGCCCTCAGCTCGATGCCTTTGAGCGCCAACTCTGTGAATATACCCAAGCTTCGGCAGCAGTAGCCTTACAATCTGGCACAGCCGCCATCCACTTGGCCTTGCGGCTACTTGATGTGGGCGCAGGAGACGAGGTAATCTGCCCTACCAATACTTTTGTAGCCACTGCCAACCCCATCCTCTACCAAGGTGGTACTCCGGTATTTGTAGAAAGTGAAGCTGCTTCTTGGAATATTTGCCCTGATACCTTAGAGCAAGCCATCAAAGCGCGGCAAAAACGCGGCAAAAAACCCAAAGCCATCCTAGTGGTACATCTGTATGGCCAACCAGCGGCCATGAGCCACCTACGTGCTATTGCCCAAACCTATGACATCCCCCTGATAGAAGACGCAGCCGAAGCCCTGGGAGCCACCTATGAAGGCAACCCTGTAGGAGCTTTGGGCGATATGGGCATTCTCTCCTTCAATGGCAACAAAATAATCACCACCGGAGGCGGTGGGGCGCTTTTATTGAACGATAAAACCCTTGCACAACGCGCCTTATATCTAGCCACACAAGCCCGCCTCCCTGCCCCCTATTACTTACACGAAGAACCTGGATACAATTATCGAATGAGCAACTTGCTCGCAGCCGTAGGGCTGGGGCAAATGGAAGTTTTGGCAGAGCGGGTGCGTCAGCGGCAAGCCATAAAAGCTTTTTACCAAGCTGCCCTACCGCTAAGATTCCAACCACAACCCAAAAATACGGTGAGTAATGCTTGGCTGAGCTGTGTGCGCTTTGCCAATGCCGCTATCAGGGCTAAAGCCGAACAAACCCTGTTGGCCGACGGCATCGAATGCCGAAGACTTTGGAACCCCCTACACACCCAGCCCCTATTTGCACAAGCCCCCTACTATGGCGATGGCTTCAGCGAAAAACTATTTGAAGATGGCCTAGCGCTCCCCTCAGGCTCCGCCCTTAGCAAAGAAACACTAGAAGAAATCATTGAGCACATACAGCGGTGCTTGTAATCCACCCATTGATAACATAACCTAGGTGTTTTATTCAAACTTTTGGATGGCACAGCAGGTTAGGGCTTTGTCAGGAAAAATCAGTAAATTTGCCCACCTCAGCGTGGCGCTTTCCGCCGCCCTCAGGCAGTAGCAGGATGCCCTGCCGCTCGATTGCTGTAATTGTCTCATCTCAGTCTCCATTCCCCACACTGCTCCATGAAAATCAACATTCGTACCCAAGAGGCATTTGAAAGCCGTCACACAGGCTCTCCCAAAGCTGATGTTGCGGCGATGCTCCAAACGGTAGGCTTCGACAGCATCGAAGCTTTGATAAACCAAACGGTGCCGGCCAGCATCCGCCTCCCCAAGACGCTTAACTTACCCGCTCCCAAAAGCGAGTATGACTTCCTGAAACACTTCCGCCAATTAGCCAATAAAAATAAGGTATTCAAAAGCTATATCGGGCAGGGGTACTATGACTGCATCACGCCGCCCGTAATTTTGCGCAATATCTTCGAAAACCCAGGGTGGTATACAGCCTATACACCCTATCAAGCTGAGATTGCCCAAGGCCGCCTAGAGGCACTGATCAACTTCCAAACAATGATTGCCGACCTGACCAAGATGGACTTGGCCAACGCCTCACTTTTGGATGAAGGTACTGCCGCCGCTGAAGCGATGACTATGTTCTATGGCTTGCGCAAAGGCAAGAAAAAGAATGCGACGAAGTTTTTGGTATCCGAGCTGTGCTTCCCACAAACGATTGCCGTGTTGCAAACCCGCGCCATTCCGGTAGGCATTGAGTTGGTAGTGGGCAATCACGAAACTTTTGACCTCACCCAAGAGGATGTATTTGGTATGCTCTTGCAATACCCTGCTGCCAACGGGGAGGTATTTGATTATACACACCTCATCAGCGCAGCACAGGAGCAAGATGTTTTCGTGGCTGTAGCCGCCGACTTGCTGAGCCTCACCCTCTTCAAAGCACCGGGCGAAATGGGCGCTGATGTGGTAGTAGGTACTAGCCAACGCTTTGGCGTACCGATGGGCTATGGCGGTCCACACGCGGCCTTCTTTGCTTGCCGCGAAGCTTACAAGCGTAACATTCCGGGGCGTATCATCGGTGCCTCTATCGATGCTCAGGGCAACCCAGCCTACCGTATGGCGCTTCAAACCCGCGAGCAGCACATCCGCCGCGAAAAAGCCACTTCTAACATCTGTACTGCCCAAGTGCTTTTGGCTGTCATTGCCGGAATGTATGGTGTGTATCACGGGCCCGAAGGCTTGAAAAACATCGCCAGCCGCATCTACGGCCTCACCGGCGTGCTGCGCCAAGGCTTACAACAACTTGGCTACACTGTTGGCAACAGCCAACATTTCGACACCCTCAGCATCCATACCGACAAGGCCGCTGCCATCCGCCCGTTGGCCGAAGCCGCTGAGATGAACTTCTTCTACACCACACAAGGCTTGCAAATTTCGCTTGACGAAACCAGCCGCCTCGAAGATGTAGCCGCTATCTTGGAGACTATGGCCAAAGGTGCTCAAAAAAGCCCCGTAGCCGCCAATGTGTTAGAAGGCTTGGCCGATGCAGCCACTCTCGATATCCCTCAGGGGCTCTTACGCCAAAGCGACTATATGACGCACCCTGTTTTCCATAAGCACCGCACCGAGCACGGGCTACTGCGTTATATGAAAATGCTAGAAAACAAGGATTTGTCGATGGTACACTCGATGATTCCTTTGGGCTCTTGCACCATGAAGCTCAATGCCACTACCGAAATGATTCCGGTTACGTGGCGCGAAATGGGTGGGTTGCACCCCTTTGCACCCCGCACACAAGCGCAGGGCTATGCTCAGTTGTTTGAAGAACTAGAGGCTTGGCTGTGCGAAGTTACGGGCTTCGCCAAAATGTCGTTGCAACCCAACTCTGGCGCTCAGGGTGAGTATGCAGGCCTAATGACCATCCGCGCCTATCACCAAAGCCGTGGCGACCATCACCGCGACATCGCCCTTATCCCCTCTTCGGCACACGGCACCAACCCCGCCAGCGCGGTGATGGCCGGAATGCAGGTAGTAGTTACCCAGTGCGATGAAAAAGGTAACATTGACATCGAAGACCTCCGCAAAAACGCAGAGAAGTACAGCGACCGCCTCGCCTGCTTGATGGTTACTTACCCCTCTACCCACGGGGTGTTTGAAGAAGGCATCCGCGAAATTTGTGAGATGATTCATCAACACGGCGGACAAGTATACATGGACGGCGCCAACATGAACGCCCAAGTAGGCTTGACTAGCCCAGCGATGATTGGAGCCGACGTATGCCACCTCAACCTACACAAAACCTTCTGCATTCCTCACGGTGGCGGTGGCCCCGGCATGGGCCCTATCGGTGTGGCAGCACACTTGGCCCCGTTCTTGTCATCGCACCCCTTGGTGCCGATTGAGGGCAACCAAGGCAGTCCCGTATCAGCAGCACCTTGGGGCAGCGCCAGCATCTTGACCATCTCGTATGCCTACATCGCAATGATGGGCGGAGAAGGACTGCAACGCGCTACCGAAATGGCGATTCTCAATGCTAACTACATCAAGGCACGCCTCGAAGGCCAATACAAAATCCTCTACACTGGTGCCAACGGTACTTGTGCGCACGAGTTTATCCTCGATTGCCGCGACTTTAAGCAAGTAGGTATCGAAGTAGCTGATATTGCCAAGCGCCTGATGGACTACGGCTTCCACGCCCCTACAGTGTCTTTCCCCGTAGCCGGAACCCTGATGATAGAGCCTACTGAGAGTGAAACCAAAGAAGAGCTAGACCGCTTCTGCGACGCACTTATCAGCATCCGCGCCGAAATTAGAGAGGTGGAAGAGGGTAAATTTACCCCCGATAACAACGTAGTGGTCAATGCTCCACACACTGCCGCCATGGTGATGAACGACCAGTGGGATAAGCCCTACAGCCGTGAAAAAGCCGCTTATCCGCTGCCGTATATCCGCGCCAATAAGTATTGGGCAACCGTAGCCAAGATCGACAATGCCTACGGCGACCGCAACTTGGTATGTAGCTGCCTGCCTATTGATGCCTATACAGAGGAAGCATCGGCCTAGGTGCTAACGCAGTTATAAAACCTGAGAGGCGCGATTAATCGCGCCTCTATTTTATTTATAGGCAGTAGCGCAAAATTGTGCCGTACTAAAGGTTGCACTAAGCGCTAAAAACGCGTAATTTTGAACCTTGTTATTACACCTATCAGAACACCAAAGGCTTATGTTATTCGATGAGGATTTGATTAAGTTTTCCCAAGATTTTTTGCAAGTAGCGCAAAAAAACCAGTACACCAAGTCTTTTAGGCATCACCTCCAACATTTAGATAAAGAGCAACTCAAAACCCAATTGACCGACGATGCACACAAAACCGTTTTCTGGATCAATATTTACAATGCCTTTGTTCAAAGCTTGCTCAAAGAACAACCCTCCCTTTACCGAAATCTCAATGATTTTCACGGGCGTAAGCGTATTGTTATTGCCCAGCACAAAATCAGCCTTCACCTGATAGAACACAGCATTATCCGCCGTACCCGCGCCCGATGGCGTATGAGTAGCTTTGAAAAAGAGTTCTGCATCGAAGCCCCTAACCCTCTTGTGCATTTTTCGCTCAATGCGGCCTGTGCCAGCGCCCCTCCTATTGATATCTATACGCTAGACCAATACGATGAGCAGCTACAACAAGTAACAGAGGCTTATCTACAAAAAGAGGCAGTTTATATGGAAGACAAAAATATTCTGATGCTTCCTAAGCTTTTGCAGTGGTACAAAAAGGATTTTGGTGGGAATAAGGGGCTGGCAGAGTTTGTACAAAAATATCAGCTAGTGCCCCAAGAAGCCAAACCTAAGCTGCGATTTCAGTCTTTTGATACAACAATCGCACTGAACGCTTTTTTGCATCAGATAGAAGAAACAGATTAGGAGCTAATGATTCTAAGATGTATACGCAATAAGGATTCGTTGAATTTGATGCTCAAGGATTTTCAGCACATCCCTTCCCAAACTTATTTCGATTGGGTATAAGAGAAAAAGGGATGTCAAATACTAGTCCATCAGGTTTGGAAGGATACCATATTTCATTTGACCAACACCCCCATCGTTGTTATACATCGCATAGCATCCGTAAGTCAAGCGCTTTGAAGTACGCCGATAGCGGTTTTAGGATTGTTTGATAAATACTTCAACAAGTTTCAGGCTTTGATTGCATCTTCTCCTACACCCGACACTGAGACGACCTTGGTCGGTTGGAGTTGTTGTAGGAATACTGCACAAATACTTACCCCAAACTCATACTCTTCATCTTGAAGTGGGGAAGATGTTTCTTTCCAGAAAATCTCGAGTAGCGCCTGACCTTCATTGTAGTGTATATACAAAAAATGGTTGTGGAATAAGGCTTTTACCATATCGACTTCATATCTTTGGATAGTATAAAAGCAAAAATAAGCTGTTTAAAAAACAAAAGCAAACAATTGTTGAGAAAAAACGACACTTAGATATACCGCTGTTTTTGCCCTACAAAAAGCCGCCCTCAGCTGCTTAACAGTGCGGAGGGCGGCTTTGAAGATGACTATAGAAGAAATGCCTAGCAGTATTCTTCGAATACTTGTACAAGATGCTGTGCAATCATCTGAGCACTGCGCCCTTCAATATGATGACGTTCCAAGAAGTGTACCAATTGCCCGTCCTTGAATAAGGCCATAGAAGGTGAAGAAGGAGGATAAGGCAACATATATTCACGTGCTTTGTTGGTGGCCTCCTTGTCTACACCAGCAAATACGGTAGCCAACACCGTAGGTTTTTTGCTGCTGTTTTGTAGCGCAAGCTTCACACCCGGGCGGGCAGCACCTGCCGCACAACCACAAACAGAGTTTACGACAACTAGGGTAGTGCCCTCATGTTTTTCCAACAATTGACTAACAGCTGCCTCATCGGTCAGCTCTTGAAAGCCGGCCACAGTCAAATCTTGACGCATAGGGGCTACTAGGTTCTCTGGGTACATAGTGAGTTCGTATTTTAAGTGAATTATATAGAGAGATGAGAGGCTATTACCAAGGCTACAAGAAGCCTAGTTCTAGCTTGGCCACTTCTGACATCATGTCTTGATGGTAGGGAGGGTCAAAGGTAAGCTCTACTTCTACATCGCTTACCCCCTCTACTAGCTCCACCGCCCGCTGAGCATCTTCAGGGAGTTGCTCCGCTGAGGGGCAGTTGGGAGAAGTCAAGGTCATGAGCAGGTGAACTTTGTTGAGCGGGGGAATCACCTTGATGTCATAAATCAAGCCCAGCTCATAAATATCTACCGGTATTTCGGGGTCATATACCGTTTTGAGGGCTTCGACAATTTTATCGTGTAAGTTTTCCATAAAGTACAATATCTAGACAAGACAGACTATTTTGTTTGCGCTTGATACGCCAGACCATATAGTTTTATTTGTTTGAGCATAGAAGCAAGGCCGTTGGCACGCGTCATCGACAAGTGTTGGCGCATTCCGATGCTATCGATAAAATAAGGCTCTGCTTGTGCAATGGCCTCTGGGCTTTGGTTGGAGAAGACTCGAATCAACAAGCTGACCAGCCCTTTGACAATCACCGAATCGCTATCGCCGGCAAAAACCACCTTGCCCTCGGCCAGGTCTGTATGTAACCATACATTTGACTGGCAACCTTTGATCTTATTGGCATCGGTTTTATGTGTTACGGCCAAATTGGGTAGGTTTTTTCCCATTTCGATGATGTAGGCATACTTATCGTCCCAGTTTTCAAAGAAAGAAAACTCTTCAATGATTTCGTCTTGGATTTCGTTGATAGTCATAAACTAAAATAGGAAACTGATTCTACGCAAAGTTTGGTATCATAACAGCAAAAGGCCCATGTAGGTTCGTAACACGTTCAATTTTTACCTTTGCCTGATTTTTGTTCAAATTTCCAAACTTTACCCCCTCTGTTTGCGTATAAGCTATAATACTCTACTCTACTTTATTGTTTGTGTTAGCATCATGAATCAGGTAAACAAACAGCTATTATCTTATATTGCTCCTATTGGTATGGTTTTGTTGATTAGTGCTTGGCTGGTTTTGGGCAATAATGGTTTGCGCTTTAAGGAACACGTAGAACGCCAATACCAATCCACAGAGTTGCACACTACCCACAGTACTCGCCTCCCAATTCTGCTTCCCAAGGGGCAAAAAGAAAAGCCTTCTAAAACAGAAGCCAAGGCACCGAGGCCTGTGCCGAAACCATAATCTTGGCAAACTACAAACCCCTCACATAACCGCGAGGGGGTTATTTATTGGCAGGTATCGTGATGGCCAAGTAGGTATTCACACTGCTAGGCATTTTTGAACTACGGTTCGCCTGCAAGCCAAGTCCGTCTATGCCTTATTTTTGTGTCAAAAAACAGCCTTTGTTGATACGAAGTTGGAGGTTACCTACAGTGCTGCTTTGCGGTTACATTACTTTCTCCAAAAATATCCAGTGGTGTGTAACACAATCTTATGCCAAGATTCACAAGATTTGGGGATTTACAGGATTTGATTTTCTTGATTATCAATGAGTTTCAGTGCAAAGATTTCCCAAACCAATTGTGGTTGAGTATAAACCCACAGCAGTACTAGCCTCATTGTAGCCAAACCTACGCTGCTACCTGCAGCTCAATCAGCCTAATAAACAAATGGATTACCTTAATGTGTATTTCTTGGATTCGGTCGGCATAGCCTTGATGTGGCACACGGACTTCTACATCGGCCAAGGCAGCCAAGGCGCCGCCATCTTTGCCCGTGAGGGCTACGACTTTCATCCCTTTTTGTTTGGCTGCTTTGACGGCTTCCACTACATTGGCCGAGTTGCCACTGGTGCTGATGGCTAGGAGCGTATCTTGACCCTGCCCCAAAGCCTCTACAAACCTAGAGAACACATACTGATAGCCATAGTCATTGCTGACACAGCTCAGGTGGCTAGGGTCAGAGATGGCAATGGCGGGCAGTGCGGGGCGATTATCACGATAGCGCCCTGTAAGTTCCTCTGCAAAGTGCATGGCATCACAATGAGAGCCGCCATTGCCACAAGAAATAATTTTCCCACCTTGGCCTATGCTGGCCACCATCAGGGCAGCGCCAGCCTCTATGGCTTGGGTGTTGGCAGGGTCAGAAAGAAAGCGCTCCAGTACCTGTTGCGCTTCTGCCAATTCTTGGCGAATAAGGTCTTGCATGGGTTGTATGGGTTTGGAAGGGTGATTATGATAAACCTATGAGGAACTCTAGGGTATCTATCCCGTCGGCATAGTCTTCAAGCACTGGTGTTTGTGCAGTTCCTAAAGGAAGGCTATTAGGCCAGTAACCTTGTCGCGAGACAACACATTGCAGTTTGTCGGCCTGTGCGCGAAGTTGGCTGTCGAGCGCAGCATCATCTTCGTAGTACCCCAAGTGCAACACCCCTATGTGTGAAGTCAGGGTTTCGTCTTCGCGCAGCAACAAAAAGCCGTTGTCCCAATGATGTAATTGATTGATAAGCAACACCGAACGCCGATAGCTATAATTGTTCATATACTTGTTGTGGTGCGCTAGGTGATTCCAGTGCTCAAAGTTATCGAGCAACATCACGGGGCTGTAGCCCTTCGGTACAAAAAGCTTGGCCACATTCCTGCATCCCAATCCAAAATACCGAAACACATCCTCAGCCAGCGCTTGTAAATCTTGGGCGCTTTCATTGCCATCCAATACTGCGCAAGAAACCCTGTTGCGGCGCAATATATGAGGATATTGGCCGAAATAATGTTCAAAATAACGATAGGTATTGTCGCTACCTGTGGCAATCACTGCATCGGGTTGCTCCAAGCGCTCTACCCACTGGATGTATGGGGCAAAATCAGGGGCAATCTCCAGAAGCTGGCTGGCAATAAAAGGCAAGAGCAAGCTATCTTGGCTGCTGAGTTTGGCTTGTAGCTGATGCCCACTGAGCAATACCGAGAGGAAATCGTGAAAACCTACCGCCGGAATATTGCCGGCCATAATTACCCCTATGCGTTTGGGCTGTTGCCGGGCTTGTGCCAAACTAGGGTAGGCTGACACCCACTTGGCCAGCGCCTCAGCGTCCAAAAAACGACCGATGCCCGCCAGAGCAAAGTCCAAACTCTCAGGTGTAAACCAAGGATTCTCCTGCTCTATGCGCTTGTATAAGAGCGCCCGGGTTTCGGGCGAAAGTTGTTGGAGTCGTAGACCTAGTTGAACAAAAGCGTCAATTTTTTGTGATATATTCATAAAGTTGAACTTCTACCGTAGATTTTTAGTTGCAAATTTAGCTATTATCCAAAGAATTTTATCTTTGTTGGCTGATTTCGACAGGTTTTTTTGCCTGTACGTTCGCAGAGTAACTTAATTGAATATCCAAACACTGAATGAACTTATGGCTATCATAATCACTGATGAATGCATCAACTGTGGTGCTTGCGAGCCAGAATGCCCCAACACTGCTATTTATGAGGGTGGGGTAGAATGGCGTTGGTCTGATGGCACAAGCCTGACGGCTGTAGAACTGGAAGACGGAAGCGTAGTAGAGGGAGATGCGCTACAAGCGCCCATCTCTGATGAGTTTTATTATATTGTTTCGGGCAAATGTACCGAGTGTATGGGCTTCCACGAAGAGCCTCAATGTGCCGCAGTATGCCCTGTAGACTGTTGTGTGGATGACCCAGACTACCGCGAAACAGAAGAAGAACTGCTGGCCAAAAAAGATTGGATGCACGACGCTGCCTAGACACATAAGCATTCAAGCATTTTTTGAAAAAATTTTCCACCGAAAATTTGACAGTATCAATTTTTGAGCTACCTTTGCATCTCCAAAACACAATGGCCCGTTCGTCTAGGGGTTAGGACACCAGATTTTCATTCTGGTAACAGGGGTTCGATTCCCCTACGGGCTAC
>NZ_KE387154.1:358529-488948 GCF_000430505.1 Eisenibacter elegans DSM 3317
CTTACGCCTATTCTCCACATCGATGGGCGCGAAGAGCGCCGCTCGTATTCGCTGTGTACCTCACCTACCGTAGATGCTCAATGGGGCATTGGGGTCAAGAGAGTAGCCGGCGGATTGGTGTCTAACTACATCTGTGACCACTGGCAAGCTGGGCAAGAGGTGCAGGTGTTGGCACCTTTGGGGCGCTTTACGCTTCCTGCGCCTGCCGGAATGCTTACCCGTCGCCACTTGGTGCTTTTGGCCGCTGGCAGCGGTATCACACCGCTGATGAGTATGCTCAAGACGGTTCTCAGTCAAGAGCCTAATGCCCGTATTAGCCTGTTATATGCCAATACCAATGCCGAATCAGTAATGTTTTTGGATACCCTTAAGGCTTGGCAGGAGCGCTACGGTGAGCGTCTACACATCACACATGCCCTTTCGACTCCTAGCGCCGCGCTAGGCGGGATTGGCCGCCTCTCGGCAGATAATTTTGGGGACTGGCTGCGCGAACTCCCTCCCCCAAATCCACAAACACTTTATTTCTTGTGTGGCCCTAATGAGCTTATGCAGCTACAAGTCCAAGTATTGCGCAGCCTCCGTATCCCCGAAGCCAATATCTACCAAGAAAGCTTTACCCCATCGACCAAAGAGACGGCTGATAAAGCTCCAACTCCCACTCCGGCAACAAACAGCGTGGCCGGTGGTGCTCCTATCGTAACCATACGCTATGCAGGGGCAGAGTACCAGTTTGAGGTACGTCCAGACCAGACTATCTTGGAGGCTGCCCAAAGTCGCGATATCGATTTGCCCTATTCTTGCCAAAGCGGTATGTGTACGGCCTGCTTGGGGCGTTGTGTGCAAGGAAAGGTCAGCCTCGACGAAGAGGATTCGCTCACTCCGGGAGAGCTGAACGCTGGCTATGTGTTGACTTGTGTGGGTCGTCCTGAGTCGGACGATGTCATCATCGAAATTGACTAAACACCCCATGCTCCACTCTTCTTTTAGCCAAGATTTGTACGAAGCCGGGGTAGACGAAGCCGGTCGTGGCGCAGCAGTAGGGCCGGTGGTTGCGGCGGCGGTTGTCTTGCCCAAAGGCTTTGAGAGCGCGCTTTTGCGTGATTCTAAAAAACTTACAGAAAAACAACGCCTCACCCTCAGAGAAGAGATTGAAAGAGAGGCCTTGGCTTGGGCTATCGGCGAAGCTTCGCATCAAGAGATTGACCAATACAACATCTTACAGGCCACCTTTTTGGCGATGCACCGCGCCATTGCACAGCTTGCCCCTGTGCCTGAGTTGTTGTTAATAGACGGTAACCGCTTCAAGCCCTATCCCTTTGTGGCCCATCAGTGTGTCATAGGAGGTGATGATTTGTATTATGCCATCGCCGCAGCCTCTATCTTGGCCAAAACGCACCGCGATGCTCTGCTCAAAGAGCTTGATGCCCAGTACCCACAGTATGGGTGGGCTGCCAACAAAGGATACCTGACAAAAGCACACCGAGAGGCCATCGCCCATTATGGGGCTTGCCCAGTACATCGGCAGAGCTTTAAACTACTAGCCTGATATAAACCAATCGCCCACATATTTGGATACAATATGTGGGCGAATATTTTGGTACGAAAACCTCGGCTTAGGCACTGCAGGCCTCACAATCGGGGTCATCGAGCGAGCAAGCCGGTCCGTTGGGGTCTTCGCTGGCGGCTAGGGTGGCCTGCATAGCGGCTACAGTACGGGGTTGCTCTTGGGTCAGCTTCGACTTGTCAAGGGTAAACTTGATGGCATCGGCGGCGGCCTGTGTGCGGAGGTAATAAGTGCCGGTTTTGAGGCCAAGCTTCCAGGCATAGAAGTGCATGGACGAGAGCTTGGCAAAGGTCGGCTCCTGCATGTGGATATTAAGGCTCTGGCTTTGGCAGATAAAGGCACCACGGTCAGCCGCCATTTCGAGGATACTTTTTTGCTTCACCTCCCAGACGGTTTTGTAGAGGTCTTTGAGGTTTTGTGGAATTTCGGCGATGTTTTGGATAGAACCGTCGGCAGCCACAATCTTATTTTTCAGCTCCTCATTCCAAATACCCAGCTCTACCAAGTCGTGCAGAAGGTGTTTGTTGACGACGACAAACTCGCCCGAAAGCACGCGGCGCAGATACATATTGGAGGTAAATGGCTCGAAACATTCGTTATTGCCCAAAATCTGAGAGGTAGAGGCAGTAGGCATAGGCGCTAGCAACAGTGAGTTGTAGATGCCATGTTGCATAATCTCTTGGCGGAGGGCTTCCCAATCCCAGCGTCCGGAGTTAGGCTGTACGCCCCACATATCGAATTGGAAGATGCCCTTGGAGATGGGAGAGCCGGGGAAGGTCTCGTAAGGGCCGTTTTTCTTGGCCAACTCCAAAGAGGCTGTAAGGGCGGCATAGTAGATGGTCTCGAAAATGTCTTTGTTCAGTCCACGTGCTTCTTCAGACTCAAAGGGCATCCGTAGCATGGCAAAAGCATCGGCCAGGCCTTGTACTCCGATACCGATGGGGCGGTGGCGGCGGTTGGAGCGCTCTGTTTCGGGTACGGGGTAGTAGTTGATGTCGATGATGCGGTTGAGGTTGCGCGTAACAACCTTAGTAACCTCAAAGAGCTGCTTGTGGTCAAACTTGCCATCGACCACAAATTTGGGCAGCGACAGCGAGGCAAGGTTACAAACGGCAATCTCGTCTTTGTCGGTATATTCGATAATCTCGCAGCACAAGTTTGACGACTTGATAGTCCCTAAATTTTGCTGGTTTGACTTACCGTTGGCGTGGTCCTTATACAACATATAAGGCGTACCGGTTTCGATTTGTGATTCTACAATCTTAAACCAAAGCTCTTGTGCTTTGACTACTTTGCGTGGGCGGCCTTCGCGCTCATATTTTTCGTAGAGGGCTTCAAACTCCTCGCCGAAGGTTTCGTGTAGCCCGGGGGCTTCGTGTGGGCAGAATAGCGACCAAGTATCGTCGGCCTCAACACGCTTCATAAACAAGTCAGGAATCCACATAGCATAGAACAAGTCGCGGGCACGCATTTCTTCTTTGCCGTGGTTTTTCTTCAAATCCAAGAACTCAAACACGTCGGCGTGCCAAGGCTCTAGGTATACCGCAAAAGCCCCTTTGCGCTTGCCCCCGCCTTGGTCTACGTAGCGGGCGGTGTCATTGAAGACACGCAGCATCGGGATAATGCCGTTGGAATAGCCATTGGTACCTTTGATATAAGTACCGGTAGCGCGGATGTTGTGGATGGCTAGGCCGATACCTCCGGCAGATTGTGAGATTTTGGCGCAGTCTTTCAGGGTATCATAAATGCCCTCTATGCTGTCGTCTTTCATCGTTAGCAAGAAACAAGACGAGAGCTGTGGCTTGGGGGTGCCGGCGTTGAAAAGCGTCGGTGTGGCGTGGATGAACCACTTTTCGGACATGAGGTTGTAGGTCTCGATGGCCGCCTCGATGTCTTCGCCGTGGATGCCCACTGCTACACGCATCAACATATGCTGGGGGCGCTCGGTTACTTTACCATCTGTTTTGAGGAGGTACGAACGCTCCAAGGTTTTGAAGCCAAAGTAGTCGTAGTTGTAGTCGCGGTCGTAGATGATGGCCGAGTTGAGGCGGGCAGCGTGTTTTTTGACAATGCGGTAGGTCTCCTCCGAAATCAGCCCGGCGGCTTCTCCGGTACGAGGGTCTATGTAGCTGTAGAGTTTCTCAATGGTTTTGGAGAATGACTTGAGGGTAGTTTTGTGTAGGTTCGAGATGGCTATGCGGGCGGCGAGCTTGGCATAGTCGGGGTGCTTGGTGGCCATGGTGGCGCAAATCTCGGCAGCGAGGTTGTCGAGGTCTATGGTCGTTACGCCATCATACAGGCCTTGGATGACTTTCATGGCTACTTCTACTGGCGACACATAGTTGCGGTCTAGGCTATACGAGAGCTTTTCAATACGGGCAGTGATTTTGTCGAACTTCACCGGCTCTCGTCGTCCGTCTCTTTTGATTACTTCCATGGGCGAAACAGGGGGCTAACAAGATGAACAAAAAGGTATAACAGGGTTTTTCTTTAAAGACTTAACAAATATAACACCGAAACATGAGGCTTGGTTTCGGCCAAAAGACGTATATTGAATACTGTCAATTGTTTGATTTTCAAATACTTAGGTATTAAAGTTTTGCTTAAACGTCTATTTTCAAACAACTGAAAATCAAGTGTCTATCCTCAGACCTTTCAAGCAATGCTCCAAGGGCAAAATATTTTTGCCACCGAGGCGTTGTGGCTATTTTTGGGAGATGGTAGGGGGCACAAAAGCCAAAGCATTGTAGCTTTGCGTATCGATGTAGCACTTGCTTCAAGCTTTATGTGTTCAATTTTATTTATCAAATTGATTGTATGCCTACCGTACAAGACCAAATGGGGAGAGAGGTGCAAGTACCAGAAGCTCCTCAACGCATCATTTCCTTAGTTCCCTCACAAACAGAGCTGCTCTTTGAGTTGGGCTTAGCACATCGGGTGGTTGGGATTACCAAATTCTGTATCCATCCGAAAGAGGCCTGCAAAAATACGACAAAAATAGGGGGAACCAAAAACTTCCGCTTCGAACACATTGCCGCTCTTCAGCCCGACCTCATCATTGGCAACAAAGAAGAAAACTATCGTGAAGGCATCGAGCAGTTGGCCACACAATACCCTGTGTGGATGAGCGACATCTATACCCTTGCTGATTCCTTGGAGATGATGCAAACCATCGGCCAACTGACTCAGACCGAGGCCGCCGCTCAGGCCTTGGTACAAGAAATCAGCCTAGGCTTTAGGGGTTTGGCCTCCGCCTCTGTGTCTGCTAAGCCTCTCCGTGTGTTGTATTTGATTTGGCGAAAGCCTTGGATGGCTGCCGGATGCGATACCTTTATCCACCAAATGTTGGAGGCTTGTGGCTGGCAGAACGCGCTTACTGACCCAAAAAGCCGCTATCCGGAGCTGAGCGATGCCGACCTAAAGCAGCTGAGTCCGCAGGTAGTGCTGCTCTCGTCGGAGCCATACCCTTTTGCCGAAAAGCATTTGGCCGACCTACAAGCGCTCTTGCCAGAGGCTAAATTATTGCTTGTAGATGGAGAACTGTTTTCATGGTATGGCAGTAGGCTGCGCCACGCCCCAGCTTATTTTAGCACATTACAGACTACACTGGGCTACTAGGGCGTGTATTGAAATTTGTTTGATGCTCAGCAGACATATTTCTCCAACTAGCTTCTATTGGAGATTACTTCTGGCCATTCCGTGGTTTGCGTCTGTTGTTGGGTTTTCGGGTAGTTTTTGGAGCTGGCGGCTCAGGAGGTTTTTGCTCATAAGTTTTCCAATATGCTCTCAACGCCTCACTGGCCTCACGGATATAACGCAGGTAGGAGTATTGTTCTAGGGTTTTGACATTGACCAAGAGCTTGGTTACGAGTAAATTTTGGGAGCGCAACCACACAGCCAGCGGGCGTGGATCATCGAAGCAAGGCTCTATGGCGAAGGGCTGCTCTCCTAGCTCAGTACTATAATCGATGATGACCACGCGGCTGATACCTTGGGCGATATAGTGTCGGATATCTTTCTTGAAAGCAAACAAGGCTCTGGTTTTGATAGGCAGCTTTCGATACTCCTTAGAGCTGGGCCTTAGGCCGGGGGGCGGCTCCACAAGGTAGTCTGTATCCCAAAAATCCATATCCAGATTTGCGGCAAGGGCGTGTTTCTGAAACCGTTCGTTAGACAACAGCGGTTTTTGGAGTAAGGCTGCCGTACAATAAGCAAAATACCCAATGCCGACCTGCGACTCGCTGCGTGGGCAGACCACAAGGCTCTTGAAGCCGGGAGTTTCTTGGGGCATATGTACGCCGTAGGGCGTGAGGCGGCCATAGCCAAAGAACTCTAACAGGTTGGTATCGTTGTACTTTTCGTCTTCGGCAGATTGTACTGAACGTACCCGGAAGCCATCTTGTAGGGCTACGATTTTGTAGAGTTGGTTTTCGTAGATATTCAGCGCATTTTGGACAGTCATCACGGTACGGGGGCGCTCATATACAGGTATTTCGAGTACTTCGTTGTATTTTGGCCTAAAAGCTTCTTTGAGTCTCGAATAGCTGGAGGTGAGCTGCTCTTCTTCTACGGCTTCAATAAAGCCAGAGGCAATGATGGCCGTAGGGATGACCAAAACAGCAATATTGAGCAAACCAATCAACATAGCTACCCCGCGCCCGGTGGGTGTGATGGGGCTCATATCATTTTCCTGATACCCGGCAGGGTCGCCTACGAAGAAGGAGAAAGTCCAGGTCAGCGTCGAATAAATGTCCTTAAAAGGGGTTTTCTGTTCTAGTTTGGCGAGTTTTTTAGGGTCTCCTAGCTCGAAGTTATGCTCAGCTTCATATAACACCACTGACAAAAAGACTGCCGAAATCAGCACTAAGATGGCCGAGCGGAGCAGCTCCTGTCTTTTGCGCAAAATGGCCTTGAGCACCAGCTCTACGGAGTGGTCGTGACGGAAGGCCTTGAACATCCGCAAGAGGCGGAAGGTGAGGAAATAGTCGTGATGATTGCCCAAAAGCGCAAATACCAGCGCAGGTACTACAGCCAGCGCATCGATAAAAAGGTAGAATAGAATCAAAAATCTGTCCCAGCGTGTGGGGTGTTGCCCGAAAATTTCTTTGAGTGTCCACAGTCTCAGGATAAGCTCTATCAAAAATATGATTGTTACGAAACTCTCCAATACTTCGAGGCTGAAATTGAAGCGGGCATCAATATGAGGGAAGGTTTCTAAAATAACAGCCACTGTACTGACCAAGATGAGGACATAAAAAGTCCGCTCGATTTGCCGCAATAGCGGGTCTTCAATCGGGTTAAGGTCAAATAGTTCGACTAGTTTTTTGCGGAAAGTTTCCAAGGGAGTCGCGTATTTTTGTTTCAGAAGAGTAATCAATAGGTGTTAAGTATTCTGAACCAAGCTTACCAACCTGCCAGATGTATGGGGCAGGTGTAAGGGTTGTTTGAAGTGCTTTATGCCCTCAAAAATAAGCCCAAATTGCTTGGGATTATATCGCTCCTGAGAGCAAAACTTTGCTCAACTCTGGGTCGGTGGCAATATTCTGGACGGCACTGTTGTTGGAGTTGACCAAATCACGGACAGCGAGGAAGCGCATATCATTGGGCAAGAAGCTCATTTTCAAGTATTTTTTGAGGTTTTCTAGGGCTGTGGTGGCGATTTTCTTTTGCTCATTGAGTAAGAGATGGTTTACCAGTCGCGTTGTGATGGTAGAGAGAATATCGACCCGTTGGGTGTCTTGATTCGTCAGGGTTTGGAGGTGTTCCAGTACTTCTTTATCAAAATTTTTGCTGTAGAGGATTTGCTCTGGGGAGAGGAGCTGGTTGAGCTGATTATTGACAAAGGCCAAGAAGGCCGTTACGGTGGCGCTATCTAGGCAGGCATCGGCCAACATTTTGACCAAACTGATTTGCTTGGCCAAGTCGGAGATGGGCTGGATGTGTTCACAAAACTGTACCAAGGTGCGGGGAGTGGTGCGTTCTCCGCTGACAATCTCGGGGTAGGTCAGGACAAAGTTGATACCGCGGGCATCTACCTCGTTTTTTTCGGCCCACAGCGCCCATTGCTTTACATCAAACTTGAGGGTGATGTGCATCATTCGGGTAACAAAGGCAAAATCCATCGGCGTAACCGAGTAATCGCCCCCGTCGGGGTTGGCTGTCAAGACGATATGCCATTGCGGTGGCATTTTCCAGCTGGCCAGTTCATAGTTTTGGAGGAGCTGCATAATGCCCCTCAGGATGCGGTCATCAGCGCGGTTGACATCATCGATGAGTAAAATTCCCGGGCCATTTTCTGTTGGCACCCATTCGGGAGGGACAAAGGCAGTAACCTCAGTGTTGTGTACTTCTTTGATTTTGGGCATACCGATTAGGTCTCCCATTTCCTCAAACTGCGCAGGGGCGATATAACGAAAAGCATAGCCATTTTGCTTGGCATAGTGTTCTACAATTTGTGTTTTGCCGATGCCGTGAGTTCCCCAGATACAGAGCGGGGTCTTGAGGCGGCCTGTGGCCTCGGCCTTGGTGTTTACGTTGAGGGTATGGGCTAAAAACTGGATGACTTCCTCAGCATTGCAAGGTGTGCCATATTGTATGTAGTTGTGGGTGTGTTGGCTCATAAGTTATGTCAATGTTTGACAGTAGGTATCAGAAAGTGATTCTGTTTACAAGTTTGAGAAATGTGTGTGTGTGGAAAATCCTTGCACATCAAGCAAACCAAGCCGGGTGAGGTCCTTAGTGTTGATTCGCCTTGGTATAGCTTTTGGCTTGGTGTATAAGGTAGAGGTCAGCCAATACTAGGGCGGCCATAGCCTCTACAATAGGGACAGCACGTGGGACTACGCAGGGGTCGTGTCGGCCTTTACCCGATACGACTACAGGCTGCCCTTGGTGGTCGATGCTTTCTTGGTCTTGCATCAGGGTTGCGACGGGTTTGAAAGCCACCCGAAAGTAGATATCTTCTCCGTTGCTGATTCCTCCCTGTATTCCCCCCGAGTGATTAGTACGGGTACGTATGCGTCCGGTTTCATCTTGATAGAAAGTATCGTTGTGTGCTGAGCCTAGCATCGCCACCCCTTCAAAGCCTGAGCCATACTCAAATCCTTTGGCGGCGTTGATACTCAACATTGCGCCGCCCAACAAGGCGTGTAGCTTGGCAAATACTGGCTCTCCCCAACCTACGGGTACCCCTTGGATAAGTGCGCTGACAACCCCGCCGATGGTGTCTCCTGCCTTACGGACTTCGCGTATGCGTGCAATCATCGCCTCGGCAGTGGCTGGGTCGGGGCAGCGGATATCGTTTGTTTCGGTTTGGTTGAGGTCTAGGGTGTTGTAGGGTTGTTCGAGCTTGATGTCGCCTACTTGTGAGACATAGGCCTGTATTCGAATGCCTAAGGGCTGTAACAGCATTTTGGCCACAGCTCCGGCGGCTACCCGGGCTAGGGTTTCGCGTGCTGAGCTTCGCCCTCCCCCGCGATAGTCGCGCAGGCCATATTTGACTTGGTAGGTATAGTCGGCGTGTGAGGGGCGGTATTGTTGGGCTATGTGGCTATAATCCTTGCTTTTGGCATCTTCATTCCACACACTGAGGGTAATGGGCATACCTGTGGTGAGGCCTTCAAAAACACCAGACAGTACCTGCACACGGTCAGCCTCTTTGCGCTGGGTAACGATGGCCGACTGGCCGGGGCGGCGGCGGTCTAGTTCTGCCTGAACGGCCTCTAGGTCGAAGGGTATGCCCGCAGGGCAGCCATCTATCACTACTCCTACAGCAGTACCGTGCGACTCGCCAAAAGTAGTTATCTTGAATAAATGTCCGAAAGTGTTCATACGTATGTTTTTAGCACCATAAGGCGACTTATGCGCCTAAGCAATCGTCTATTGATAGGACTTTTTGCAAGGTAATGATTTTGGGGCGGGTTTGAAAATTTAGATTTTATGAGTCTGGAATTTGCACTGCTGGGCAAACAAACTGTATTTTTACCAAATGTATACCAAGACGCACTTGGTTTGAGGGCTCACCCGATGTGATATTCTTGATGCTCAAGGATTTTCAGTACATAATATTTCCCAATCTTGATTGGGTTTACCAAAATACCTCTCCTATGCAGTGGTTTAGCCGGAAGATTCACCAACTCAACGAGGCCGTAGGCCGTATTACGGCTTGGCTTACCAGCGCCTTGGTGCTCTTGGTGAGCTTTGATGTGGTACAGCGTTATTTTTTCAAAACCACCTCTGTCGCTTTTTTAGACTTGGAGTGGCACTTATTTGCGATGATATTCTTGTTGGGCGCGGGCTATTCTCTGTGTCACGACCAACACGTGCGGGTAGATGTGTTTTATACCCGTATGTCAGAACGGCAACAAGCATGGGTAGACTTGTTGGGCACCTTGTTTTTTTTGCTGCCTTTTTGTGTGGTAATGATTTATGCCTCTTTCAAGTATGCATTCGTTTCGTGGAGCTACAACGAAGGCTCTGCTGACCCTGGGGGGCTGCCGGCGCGTTATGTCATCAAGGCGATGATAAGCATCGGCTTCAGCCTGTTATTCTTGCAGGGTTTGGCTATGGCCATAGACGCAGTGGCTAAGATTCGTAAGCCCAAATCGCCAACAGATACGCCTTCTACCCACCCTTAACACCAAATTTTATGGACGCACTGCCCTTGCTATTTTTCTTATTGGCTTTGATTTGTCTGCTTGTTGGCTATCCTGTAGCGTTTACGCTTGGGGGGCTATCAGTAGTGGTTGGCTTGTGGTTGTTTGACCTCGACTTTTTTTATCTCTTAGCGCTACGCACCTATGGCATCATGAACAACTACGTGCTGATTGCCGTGCCATTGTTTGTGTATATGGGGATGATGTTGGAGCGTTCGGGTATTGCTGAGCGCCTGCTCGAAACGATGGCCTTGCTTTTTGGTCGTATTCCGGGTGGGTTGGCCATTTCGGTAGTCGTCGTAGGAACCTTGCTGGCGGCCTCTACGGGGGTGGTTGGGGCTACTGTAGTTACGATGGGGCTGATTAGCCTGCCGACGATGCTCAAACGGGGCTACGGCATTCCCCTTGCCGCAGGGACCATTGCCGCCTCGGGTACACTGGGGCAGATTATCCCCCCGAGTGTGGTCTTGGTGCTTTTGGGTAGTGTGATGGGCGTATCAGTAGGGCAGTTGTTTACGGCAGCCTTTATTCCCGGCTTTAGTTTGGTAGGGTTATACCTGCTTTACATTGTGGGGTATGCTGTAGTATATCCTGCGCGAGTACCGCCTATTCCGGCAGCAGAGCTAGCAGCTTTTCGCTCGGGCAACTTTTGGAGGCAGGTATTGATGGCTTTTTTGCTGCCTATGTCCTTGATTGTGGCGGTATTGGGCTCTATCTTTTTTGGCATTGCCTCACCTACTGAGGCTGCCGCTGTGGGAGCTATTGGGGCTAGCCTGCTGACCTTGCTCCAAGGGCGGCTCAACTTGAGTACCCTCCAGCAGGTAATGCGCAGCACCACCCACATTACGGTGATGGTATTCTTGGTCTTGGTAGGAGCTACGGCCTTCTCATTGGTTTTTAGAGCCTTGAAAGGCGACGACTACCTCATAGAGTTGATTCAGGCGGCCAATCTCAGTCCCTATGCTTTTTTGGCCTTGGTGATGGTGGTGATGTTTGTCGCCGGGTTTTTCATTGATTTTATCGAGATTATCTTCATCATCGTGCCCGTGGTTATTCCTAGTTTCAAGGCTATGGGCATTGATTTGGTATGGGTAGGGGTATTGATGGCGATGAATTTGCAAACCTCCTTCTTGACACCGCCCTTTGGCTTTTCGTTGTTTTATCTCAAAGGAATTGCGCCCCCACAGGTGCGTACTGCCGATATTTATCGTGGGATAATCCCCTTTGTGATTATACAGGGCATCTTATTGGTAGCCATTATTTGCTACCCTGAGTTGGTTACTTGGTTGCCAAAGCAGCTCAAATAATTCCCCTCTAGTAAGTGGGAGAAGCCTATGCCCCGCCCAGCCAATACAAAAGATTGAGCGCGGCAAAAAACATTCCTTGCAACAAAAACAACCATAAGGCCAAGGGATTGTAACCCTGCTCTTGTGGACGAACGACACGCAACCCAAAAAATACGGCTAAGATAATCACTGACACGCAATACCAGCCTACAAAATTCTGTGAGGGAATGTGGCCATCAGCCCAATACCAGAAATCTTGTCGTATGGCCACAGGCTCTATCAAAATATCTAGGGCGACCATCAGGGCGGCGGCAACCAAGGCCTTGAGCCACCAAAAGCCTTCCCACAACAAGCTGATAATAGTGCCGGCAGCATAGCTAAGCATAAACCAATTGACCCCTATCATCAGTGGGACTTCCCAGAGCTTGGGGCCAAGCGCTGCGCCATACCAGTAAGTGCCGAAAATAGCTTGAGTATGAACACCGGCTACCTCTGCCAAAAAGCCTACAATAGCCGAAAAGCCTACAAAAAACCAAAACGCAGGGTTGTGGTGTGGGTGTAGCCAAATCAAAAAGCCGGCGCTGGCCAAAAGATTGAAGGGAACTAAGAGCTGGAAAAGCGGCCTTGATACCGGATGATACAAGCCCAAAACCCCGGCAATGTGCATAGCAACCAACAAGGGCACAAGGTACTGCTGCTGCCCTAAAGCAGGGTTTTTGGGAGAAAACAAAGCAATGAGGCGTGTCATAACATTATCGACAATTCGGGCACTGCCCTTGGATAAGCAAATTGGTTTCGTGGACTTGGTAGCCTTGAGGCAACTTCAACGCAGGAATCTGTACGTTCTCCAAACAAGTAGTGTTGCCACAGGCCTCACACTTAAAGTGTACGTGTTCGTGGTTGTGAGAGGCTTCATTACAAGTATGTGCGCATAGCGCATACTTGAGGGTACTGCTATCGTCGAGCACTTTGTGGATAACCCCTTTTTCTAAAAATGTTTTCAGGGTTCGGTATACCGTAACCCTATCATATTCTTTGCCGACGGCCTGCTCTATGTCGGCATTGGAGAGCGCAAAGGGGCTACCCAAGAAAGCCTTGAGCGTATCCGCACGACAACTGGTATGCCTCAGGTCATATTGTTTGAGCAAATGTTTGATTTGTACTGCCATAAGAAGAGTTTCTGTTGGAGAATAGTGAGCGATATTACGAGATTTTTTTGATGGAAGCAATCAGACCGCCAATAAGTTCATTTTTGTAACTAAACAAGCCAAGGCTTTTTATCGTTCGGGTGATTATCAGTTGTTTTTGGCAGCCAATTTTTGTAACTTCA
Source organism: Eisenibacter elegans DSM 3317 (assembly GCF_000430505.1). Classification (NCBI taxonomy): domain Bacteria; kingdom Pseudomonadati; phylum Bacteroidota; class Cytophagia; order Cytophagales; family Microscillaceae; genus Eisenibacter; species Eisenibacter elegans. The sequence continues at coordinate 371,364 of NZ_KE387154.1, forward strand.
AAAAATGAAGTACTAGGCTTGCCATTTTTTTGAGACACAAACACCCACATCTATGGACAATACCGCCAAGATAGAAGCTTATCTCAACAAATTGCTCAGCTTCCAGCTGAAGGAGCAGGCTTTGAGTGAGGCCGAGCTGCGCGAAATAGCCCTTAGCTCTGGTATTAGCGAGCACGAATATACCCAAATACAAGCAACTGCTGATGCTTGTATTACGCGGGGGCGAGCTTTTATGAAACACAACAACTGGCAGGATGCCATCCCGGAGTTTGAGCAAGCGGCTACGTTACGCCCTTTTCAAGCCTCACTCTATGTGGCGCTCGCCAATGCATATCAGCTCAAGTTTGTACATACCCGCAACCGACAAGCCCAAAACACAGCCCTCGAACACGCCAACCGCGCCCTACAAATCCAACCAGACAATCACGAAGCCATCCGCATTATCAGCGAAATCCGTAGCGGAGAGCAGGTAGCAATGTCGGGTAGCACCGCTCAAAATACAAAAATGGTGGCCAGTGTGATAATCATTGTGGCTATGCTCATCATCGGGGCCGTATCAGGCCTTATTTTTTGGGCTGCTTCAAACAACCCGGATGCATCAAGCTACCCCACTGATGACAATCCAGCCATCGTTGAGATTGCCAAAAGCGAAGACGAAGTGTTTGCCACTCCTATGGTTGCCCTAGAGCTTGTGAAGAATAATTGGAGCGAAAAATTTGATTTACAAGTACATAGCTCTGATTTTAGCCCCTATGACAACGCTTATAGCTATACTCTCTTGGCCAACCTAGAGCCCAAGGGCATAGAGGTAAGCCGTCTCTCCATAAAATATGACTTACTGGACAACAACGGCAATACTGTCCAGTCTGAAGTCAAAGAAATTGTTGGGAATTACAAACGAATGACCTATCGTAGTGGTGACCTAATCCCCATCTACATCCTAAAACACGTCAGCAATGTGCCTAAGAAAGACCAGCCCAAAATTACCACCATTAAGGTAGAGCTGTACAATATTATGGCCGAAGAAGCGCCCCAAAATTATGAAACCTCTGAGACAGTAACGTTAGAATGGCTCAGTGGGATAAAACCGGCCAATTTTGACCTAGCCGTGCGCGCACGCCACAGTGAGTTTACACATTATGCGCACGATAGCTACCATACCGCCGAAATGGAGTTTGAAAACACCGGCAACCGCAGCATCAAAGCCCTGCGCGGAGAAGTTATTTGGCTAGACCAACAACAAAACATCATTGGCCAACACGGGTTCTATATCCAAACCGCTACGGATACCCCACCCCTCAAACGTGGGCAAACACGTATCACAAATCACACTTGGGGGCTAAAAGACAAAATAAAAGACCCCCGCCAACTGAGCAGCTTTCGAGTACGTATCGTTTCGATAGAATGATTCTTTGGCTGATGGAGAGGAGCAAGACCTCGAAATACTTTTTGAAGCGCTCAAAACACCAGTTAGTGGCGCTTATCTTGTGCTTGTAAGCTCATTTGCAAAAACTTGAGCTGCGAGAACATTTACACTCTCTTTTTTGTTATCTTTGCTGAATAAAAAAATAGTAATACTATCGCACCCCTATGGATACCGCCCAAATCGATCGCATTGTCGTCAAGTTGGCAGAGCTGGTAAAGCAAAACTTCAATTACTTTGATTTTCGAGAGCATTACGAAGAAAACATCACATACGCCCCTCAAGAGCTAGGCAAATATATCGACCATATGGTCGAGCGTGGGATGCATATCAACCTCAGCGTGCTGCGCCACCATATCAGCCGAGAGTACTTCAACACTTTTATACAAGACTCACACTTCCCTATTTTGGTATTCCACCGATGCCCACAAAGCCAAAAAGTAGAGCCGGTGGTGATTTTTAATGATTACAATAAGAAAATTTATTGTTACAATTTTGAATCAGACCAAGAATTGGGTGAGGCCGAAATACGTCGGATTTTACCCAATCTGGTAGTCCACGAAAACGCCGCCGATGTGCGTAAAAACGGGAAGATAATTTTTCTGACAGTGTTCCCGCTCAAATATAATGTAAGCGACTACTACAGCGCCCACGACAACACCGAAGAACTGACTCCGCTGGTACGTCTCTTACGCCTGTTGCGTGGCGAAAGCAAGGATATTGGTTATATCTATGTTTATGCCTTCCTGATAGGGATTGTGAACCTATCGCTCCCCTTGGGCATACAAGCCACCATAGGGATGATTTCGGGGGGCATGATTTTCAGCAGCGTGGTCGTATTGATTGCCTTGGTCATCATTGGTACACTCATCAGCGGAGGGCTTCAGATTATGCAGCTGGCTCTGGTAGAGGTACTCCAACAACGAGTATTTGCCAAAGGCTCCTATGAGATTGCTTTTCGCCTGCCGCGTATCAAAACTGAGGCGCTTTTCAAATATTATCCGCCGGAGTTGGTCAACCGTTACTTTGATGTTGTCAATCTACAAAAGAGCTTGCCCAAACTACTCATTGACATCACAGGGGCGGCACTACAAATATTTTTCGGCCTGTTACTCTTATCCCTTTACCACCCGCTATTTTTGGCTTTTGCTTTTACGGTAGTTTTGATATTGGTACTCATCTTTTACGTAACAAGCCCCAAAGGCTTGGAGACGAAAATCATCGAGTCTAAGTATAAATACAAAATCGCACATTGGCTCGAAGAAGTCGCTCGGACAGTCGATGCCTTCAAAATGGCCGGTAGCACCAATCTGCCTATCGAAAAAAGCGACGAGCTAATCAATGGTTATCTCTACTACCGCAAGACTTATTTCCGGGTTATTATCTCGCAAATGTCTTATATGGTCGTGTTTAAGACCGCCATCACAGGTGCCGTACTCGTTTTGGGTTCTATCTTAGTGGTAGACCGCCAAATCAGCCTTGGGCAATTTGTAGCCTCTGAAATCATTATCGTATTGGTCATCTCAGCAGTAGAGAAGCTAGTCGGCAGTATTGATACGGTATATGAGACCCTGACATCGGTCGATAAAATTGCCCATATCACCGATTTGCCCCTAGAGAAAAAACAAGGCGTACACGCATCGCTCCGCAAATACCCTCAAGGCGTACACCTAGCCACCCAAAACCTGAGCTACAAATACCCTGAGAACAACGAATATACCATCAAAGACATTACGATGGAGGTAATGCCCGGAGAAAGTATTTGCTTTGCCGGCTCGAATGACTCGGGCAAACATACCCTCGTAAAAGTATTGGTAGGAGGGCTCTCGGGCTATGATGGGGTGATTACCTACAATCATATGTCAATGCGTAATATCAACAGCTATACCTTGCGCGACAATGTCAGCCAACATATCTTACACGACGAGATTTTCTATGGCACTATTCTGGAAAACATTACAATGGGGCGCTCGCAAGTAACCTATCAAGATGTACTCTGGGCCATCGAAAATGTAGGGCTGAGCCACTATGTCAACAGCCTCAAAGACGGACTTTATACCGTTATCGGCGCATCGGGCAAGCGGGTGTCGGGCAGCCTCACAGCTAAGATTCTCTTGGCAAGAGCGATAGCCTCAAAGCCTAAGCTGCTGATAGTCAATGATTTTTCGGAGCATATCAGCCGCAAAGACAAGCTTAAAATCTTGTTTTTCTTGATGGATAAGCTCAATCCTTGGACGCTGATTATCATCAGCCTCGAAGACGACCCCACGCTGCTCAGCGCCTGCGACCGCGTATTTGTGCTCAACCAAGGCCAAATCGTGATGCGTGGAGACTATGAGTCGCTCTCCAAAGACCCCGAATTTTACAAACACATCTCTCGCCCTCAGCAAGAAGAAGTCTAACAATATTTAGAAACGAAAAGCTATGTTACGCATTTCAAAAGATGAAATAGAACGAGAGGAGGTACAGCGTATCGAAAACAGTGTCTACTCGCTTCGTACGCTGTATAATCCCAAAACCGCCCGCCGCCTGACTTACTGGCTATCCGGGCTTTTTGGCCTGATGTTCTTGGCCTTGTTCTTACCTTGGCAACAAAACGTCGTCGCGGTAGGTGAAGTAACAGCATTGAACCCCCAAGACCGCCCCCAAGACGTACAGACCGCCATCGCCGGGCGTATCCGAGAGTGGCGGGTGATGGAAGGGCAGTTTGTCAAAAAAGGAGATACCATCATTGTACTGGATGAAATCAAGGCCGATTACTTTGACCCTGAGCTGCTTGTCCGCTTGCAAGAGCAAGTAGATGCCAAAGAAGATGGAATTACGGCCACACGTCAAAAAATAATGGCACTGAACAATCAAATTGCCGCCCTAAATCAAGGCCTACAACTTAGCCTTGAAAAGGCGCGTAACAAATACAAACAGGCTCGCTTTAAGGTCATCAGTGATAGTACTGACCTTGGTGCAGAGCGCATCAACTACCAAATCGCACAAGTGCAGTTTGCCCGCTTTGACACCCTCTATGCGCAAGGGGTGGTTTCGCGTACGGCCTGGGAACAGCGGCAGCTCAAGCTACAAGAAACCAATGCCAAGGTAATCGCTGTAGAAAATAAGCTACTTACAAGCCGCAACGAGCTCATCAATGCGGCCATTGAGCTCAACTCATTGGAGGCTGAGTATCGGGATAAAATCTCCAAAGCCGAGTCTGATCGCAGCTCTGCTATCGGCTATTTGGCCGATGCGCAAGGCGAGCTATCCAAGCTACGAAATTATTATGCCAATATGGTGATACGCAATGACCAGTATTACCTTATCGCCCCTCAAGCCGGTTATGTTGTCAAGGCGCTTAAATCTGGTATTGGCGAAGCCGTCAAAGAAAATGATGCCATCATTACCATTATGCCAGCACAGCCCAATGTGGCTGTACAGGTCTATGCCCGTGCGATGGATGTACCCCTTTTGGCTGTAGGCCGCCACGTCAGGCTGGAGTTTGATGGTTGGCCTGCGCTGCAGTTCTCTGGGTGGCCAGGGCTATCAGTAGGTACCTTTGGCGGACGTATTGCTGTGATTGACTATGTAGACAGCAAGGAGGGAATGTATCGGTTATTGGTCATACCAGACCCTGACGATGACCCTTGGCCGGAGCAAATCCGTGTCGGCTCCGGAGTATACAGCTGGGTGATGCTCAAGGATGTGCCCGTTTGGTATGAAATCTGGCGACAACTCAACGGCTTCCCACCTGACCTCTACGAAGAAGACGATGACAAGGATGGGCCTAAGGCCAAAAGCGCCAACAAAATCAAACTGAAAGTAAAATAAACCACTGTTGATATTTGGCACAACACAAGCCGCTTATCGCCCACATAAGCCGCTTGTGTTTGTTGGAAACTGCCAAAAACGCACAAAACCCTATGAGAAAGGTATCTCTAATGCGTTTGAGCAGGCTTGTCGCCCTCTTCGCTACATTCATTTTTTACCAACCGGCTAACGCCCAAGACAATATCCTGACTTGGGAAGAATACTACCAACAGATTTTGGCTTATCACCCCGTAGTGGTCAATGCCAACATCAACCTTGACCTCGCCGGCCAAGAACTACGCTTTGCACGTGGTTTTTTTGACCCTATGCTCATCGGGGATTACAAACAAAAACAGTTTACCGAAAAAGATTACTACCGCCTACTTACTACCAAGGTCTCGGTACCGCTTTGGATAGGCGAGCTTGAGGCTGGGTATTACCAAAACGAGGGAGAATTCCTGAACCCCGAAAACTTGTTGCCGCGTAATGGGCAATCCTTTGTTGGGGTTTCGATTCCCTTGGCCCAAGGCCTACTTATTGACGAACGACGCAGCACCCTGAGGCAAGCACGCTACCTAACCGATATTGCCGAGGCCGAGCGCCTCAGTATGATCAACAAGCTCCTGCTGAGTGCTACCAAAGATTATTGGAATTGGTATTTTGCTTACCAACGTTACCGCTTTGTGCAAGAGGCCTACCGGCTGGCCGAAATTCGCTATGAGGCCGTAAAGCTGAGCGTTATTACCGGTGACCAAGCCCCTATCGATTCGGTAGAGGCCAAAATCAGCCTTCAAAATAGGGACATAGAGCTGCAACAATCTGCCATAGAGTTGAAAAACGCACGCCTGATAGCCTCCAACCACCTCTGGGGCGAAGGCGAAACCCCGCTCGAAATTCTGGAAACCACCCTGCCCGATGACTTCGACCTAGCCCGCTGGTCGGCCAATTTGCCCCAAGCCGAAGCCCTAGTGGCTCAAGCCGAAGAGCAGCACCCCGACCTACGCAAGATCATCTTCAAAAATCGGCAACTCGATGTAGAACGCAGTCTACAAGTCAATAAGCTGGCGCCCAAAATCAATCTCCAATACCACCTCCTCAGCGAGCCGCAGGCCGTCAGTGGTGATCAATATGGCTGGTCTACTCAAAACTACATGCTAGGGCTAAAAGTGGCTTTCCCCTTGTTTTTGCGGCAGGAGCGCGGCAAGCTACAGCTCGTGCGCCTCAAACAAGTACAGCTAGAGCAAGAGAACCTCCAAACCCGCCGAGAGATTATCAACACCGTATTGGCACAATACAATTTACTCAATAACATTGCAGAGCTGATTGGGCTACAAGAGTCGATGGTCAATAACTACCAACAGCTGCTCCGAGGAGAACAACTGCGCTTCGAAAACGGAGAAAGCTCTATTTTCCTTATCAATGTGCGAGAGACACAATTGCTTGATTCTCAGGTAAAACTTGTAAAGCTCCACAGCGACTATGGCAAGGCGCGTGCAGAGCTCAACCAAGCCGTCGGTCTTGTAGATTGGGATTATTAAGCCCTAAGAACACCAAGAAGGGGGACAGCAAAAAACACGTAAAAAAACAAAAACTTCTAGCAACCATTAGAAATTTTGGCAATAATGCGTATCTTTATAGCTAACACCCCAAACTTCTACTGTATACCTATTTCGTTCTTATGGCAACAGACCTCTCTCAAATTGAGCAAGAAATCAGTAGGCTTACCGCAGAACGAGGCCAATTGTTTACCCAATGGGCCAATACGGTAAAGCATAACCAACGCCTAGCCGAGTTGAATGGTGTAGAATCACCAGAACTAGTAGCCAAAGCCGAGAGCCTTTTAGCCGCACATAATGCGATTCGTGAAAAGATTTTGGAACTGATCAGCCGGGCGGATAGGGTTGTCCGATAGCGCAAGCGCTCAAAATATTTTTCCAAAACACCTGTACTTAGTCAAGCAGGTGTTTTTTTATGCCTTCAGCACAAACCTTGCCTGCACACTAAAGTGGAGCCTGCCTGTAAACTCTTCGAGCGCCAATTGCAAAGGGCTTTGGCTGTAGGGAGAATGTGGGAGATAGAGCGCCAAATCAAGGCTTTGGGAGGATACACCTACCTCCATCTGAGCAAAAGGCAGGCAGGTACGCAAACGCTCAAAAATCAACTCAAAAGTGGTTTGATTGAGCATAGTACAGCCAAAGCGGTGATAATCAATATCAGGCAAAAACTGCTGCAAATACATCCTGACTACCCGCGCAACCAAGGCTTGGAGGCAATCTTCGGGATAGCCTCCTCCCACACACAACTGCGCGGCCAAACGTAATTCTTCCCAAGCCCCTTGGGCAATGAGTAGCTTTATTTTGTCGCGGGCAGCTGTGTCCATATGGAGTGTGGTTTTAGCGCGCCATAGGCAGGGCTACGTGATAGGTCTTGTCGTTGGGGATGGTCGAAGCCTTGAGCCACTTGTTGAAATCTTTCAGTGTATTGGCATTGACATTTTGTTCGCGGGCGATTTGTTGTAGTGTTTTTCGATTGCCTTGGGTGTAATTTTGAATACGGATGGGCGAAGCATTTTGGTTGAGCAGATGGTCAAAGGCCACCATATGCGCCAAAAACTTGACTAAGTACCAGTGTGCCTCATCGTCGAGCAACAGACGCGAGGGGGTTTGGTCAAAAGGCAGGTCAGGGTATTGTTGGGCAAAATAATTGCGCGCCCCCGTAAAGCCCATATTGTAAGAGAGCAAGGCAAAGACCCAGTTGTTGGAAAAGCTATGGCTGCGCTTCAGGTATTGGCAGGCCGCTCGGCTAGAGGCGATGATGTTCATCCGCTCGTCCACCTGAGCATTGATGAGCAACCCAAACTCCCGTGCTGCGGGTTCTTTAAATTGCCAATAGCCTACCGCCTTGGAGCTAGACACCGCCGTCGCATTAAAATCGCTCTCTTGAATAGGCAGTAACCTAAACACATTGGGAACGTCTTCGCCGGCCAATACCTCTTCTACAATGAAGAGATGCTGGTTGGCGCGGGCTATTTTTTCTTGTAAGAAACGTTGACTGCGATAAAAGGCGTTTACGTCTTGTTGTACCCGATTGCGGGTAAGAGGCGAAAGTTCTAACCGAATGTCGGCCAAGCTAAGACTTTGGCTGACGGTAGGGGCTCCTGCGGCGGCAGCAATAGGCTGCACGCTGCGGTCTATTACAGGGTTGCGCTGGTAAGTTCCCCCATTGCTGCCATTGTTGTTGCTGCTGTTATTCCCACCGCTCGACTGTTGTTGGCCACTAGAAGCATTGGCAGGCAAAATCAAGACTTGCCCTACCGAAAGCGCCATCGAGCCCAGTCGATTGGCAGCTACCAGCGCATCGACTGTAGTATTGTATTGGCGCGAAATAGCAAATAGCGACTCCCCACGTTGTACGACGTGCTGACGTGCCCCCGTTTGGTTTTGAGTTTGGTTTTGAGTTTGGCGGTTATCTTCAGGACGGGTAGCTTGGTTATTGCCGCTGTTGTTGTTGTTACTATTATTGCTGCTGTTATTGTTGTTGCTGCTAGTGGGGTTGGGGTTTTCTATAAAAAGCCGCTGGCCAATACTCAGGTTATCGGTACGCAAGCGATTCCAAGTACGTAAATCATTGACACTGATGCTGTATTGGCGCGAAATAGCAAATAGCGATTCCCCACGGCTGACGGTATGTTGGCGGGCGTTGGCGCTTCCAAAAGAACCAGTATTGGCCGCACCTAGGACGTAGTAGGTTGAGTAATCGGCAGTATAGGCCCTGTTGCCTTCAATGGCCGCCGCATATACAATATTGACGGCCTCGTTGCTAGCATCGGCCAGCGACATCTCCGGGCGTTGTAGTGCCTGTGCGGCAAGGCGGGCATTTTCCTCTTCGCCAGTAGGCGACTGTGCCCAGATACGCACCAAAACCGGCTGGTTTTGGAGAATGTAAATCTCTTCTTTGACCCAACTGTTGAGTTCACGTACTTGTACGTAGGGTACTTTCAGGCGAATCGCTACGCTTTCAAGTGTTTCATCATTGACCCAATACGGAACCAGTGAGTAGGATTCGTCCTTGCCCGGCTGGGCAATATCTGCCTCCAATGCTGTTCGCCAAGCCCAATATTGAGCCAGCTCATCTGAGTTGCTATGGGCTTGGATTGTGCTCCCCGGCGGGGGCGAGGGGTTAGCTTTGAGATGTTGAATCATAGCTACACTTCCCGAAAAATAAGAATAAAGCGTGTACCACCAGTTGGTAGAAATTTTATGGTTTTTGTTGAAGTATTCGGCGGCATGGTAGCTAGTCAAAGCCGGGTTAAGTGTTTCGTCTATGAATAGGTTTTGGACATAGCGAATCTCAAGATTGCGCGAGAAATTGACAAACCATAGTTTGAGTGTGGGCTCTTGCAAGGAGCGGTTTACTAGAGCCGCATAGACCAGCTCCTTGGGCACTTTTTGGTCTTGGAGTACCTCTGCGGCAAGGCGCATATAGGGCAACAGCTTGGTTTTGTAGGCACGCCAAGCCGCCGGGTCTTGCGTCCATTGTTGGAGATAGCGTTGTGCGGAGGCTGCCGTGTTGGCATCAATGCTGACGGTGTGCGCACCTATGACATATTGTCGGGGAACTTGAGGCGTTTGTGCCGAAAGGCTATTGCTAAACCCAATACTGAGCAGGCAGCAATAAAACCAAAAACAATTATTTTTGAGCATATTCGCCAGATTTGTTGAGACTTCAAACGAGGGCTAGTATCTTGCAGGTGTATTCAATCTATCAAAATAAACGCCAAAAACACAGCGGCATTGCTCAAGCTGCTCCCAAACCGCTTATGAAACCCTCTTCCCCCTCTTGGATTGCCCGCCTACAAGAGCGCTGGCAAGTACATAGTGCTTGGCAAGTGTTTATCATTTTGTTGGTCTTTGCTTGCACTGGTTTTACGGTATTGTGGCTCAAAAAGCCGATTTTGGGCGTATTACTCTCCGATGATGTCGTTGGTTGGCAGCGCAACCTCATCTACACATTGGTCATCCTACCAATTTACCAAGTCGTCCTGCTGGCTTATGGATGGCTTTTTGGGCAGTTTCGTTTTTTTTGGAATTTTGAAAAACGCATGTTCGCCCGCCTCTTGGGCAGAAAAGCATCGGAGTGAGAATGACAGGTGATTTTATGGAAGAAATCTGCTTATTCAGAATAACTCATATTGACAATATACCGCATATTTTGCAACACGGAATAACACACGGGGCATCTCATCGGGCAAACCCCAACTTCATACCTATTGGAGATGTAAGCTTGATAAGTAAAAGAAATAGCACATTTGAGTATATTCCCCTTTATCTTTGGTACAGAATGCCAATGCCCTACGTATTACAAAATGGGTTTAATGGTGTTACCCCTGTTTCTCCTTCAGATATTGTGTATTGTGTCAGCTCTGTAACACAAGTGATGTCTTTTACAATTGACTTTATATTCACGGATGGTCATGCTGTTGATAAATTATCAACACAGTATTCAGCGAGAGATATTCACCAAATTAAAGAGTTACTGGATTGGGGAGCCATAAAATTCAATACTGGAAGGAGACTACGAATTTGGATAAGAAACGAAGAAAAGAGGCGGAGTTTTTGGTGCACTCAGATGTCCCTAGCAATGCAATTATATGGAATTTGGTTCTTGATAAAGCATCAAAACAAAACTTAGCTGCCCTTGGTACTGATACGTCCAAAGTACGTGTTTGCCCTGACTGTTACTTCTAAAACAATGATACACTACATCAAAGGAAATTTGTTAGAAAGTGAGGCCGAGGCCTTGGTCAATACCGTGAATACAGTAGGGGTAATGGGTAAAGGCATTGCTTTACGGTTTAAGAATAGGTTTCCCAACAATTTCAAAGCATACCAACAAGCCTGCAAACAACAAGAGCTGCAAATAGGCCAATTATTTGTTTTTGAAGAAGAGACAATAACAGGAAATAAACTCATCATTAACTTCCCCACAAAAACACACTGGCGTTTGCCTTCTGAGTATGACTACATATCTCAAGGCTTGGAGACATTAGCAAATCTAATTCAAAAAAGAACCATTCGTTCTGTAGCCATACCTCCCTTAGGTGCAGGCAATAGAGGACTAAATTGGGAGAAGGTGCGGCAACTAATAGAGCAGTATCTTACACAACTAGATTGTGATATTTATATTTATGAGCCGGGAGCTGTCATTGTGGAGCATCTCAAAAAAGAAAAGGTAAAGCTCACATCTGCAAGAGCTATGCTATTGGCGGTGTTGTATGATTTGGTTCGTTACGGCGCGTTTGTTGCTGAGTTTTCTGCAGAAAAAGTTGTCTACTTTTTACAGCGTTTCGGTGCTAATGACACCTTTAAACTAACATTCAAACCGAACTTCTATAGCCCTTACTCCGGAAAAGTAAGGCATCTGTTGCATCATCTCAATGGCAATTACTTGACAGGATATAGTGCGAAGGACAAAAAGCCTTTCGGAGAGCTTAGCCTGATGATGGACACTGAAAGCAGCCTGAGTGAATATTTGGCAATGCCTGAAAATCATCGTTACAAGGCTACCGTAGAAAGAACAAAAGACTTTTTATCAGGGTTTTATGGTGCGTTTAGCCTAGAGCTGTTATCCACTGTTGATTTTATCGTTACGGAACAAGGGGTAAGTATCCTTGAAGGTATCACAGAAGTATTACACCAGTGGAACAACCACAAGAAAAGCTTGTTCACCAATCAACGATTTGTTGAAATAGCCCTCCAAAACCTAAAAACCCACCTTCCCTAACACTATGCAGCAGGTCGACAGACAGAAAATACAGGTACAGGCTTGGGTCTTTGGTATCGGAGTATTGATTTTGGTGGCAAAGTTTGTGGCCTATTGGCTGACCAACTCCAACGCCATTCTTACCGATGCTGTCGAATCGATTGCCAATGTTGCCGCTGGGGCTTTTGCCCTACAGAGTCTGTGGTTGGCTGCCAAGCCCCGCGACCGTAACCACCCCTATGGGCACGGTAAGGTGGAGTTTGTCGCCGCTGCTGTCGAGGGAAGCCTCATTACTGTGGCCGGAGGGCTGATGATAGCCAAGGCCTTGTATGACTTCAGTACGGCGCACACCGTCCAACACCTCGACCAAGGGCTGTGGATTGTAGCTGTTGCCGGCCTGCTCAACTATCTGATGGGCTTTGTGATTGAGCGACAAGGCCGTATACTACATTCTCTCACGATGATAGCCGAAGGCAAACACCTCAAAACCGATGCCTACTCTACCGTGGGGATGATGCTCGGACTGGGCATCATCGTCTGGACCGGCCAATATTGGGTAGATAATCTACTGGCTATCTTGCTGGGGGCGATGATTTGCTTTACCGGTGCCAAAGTGCTGCGCAAATCGTGGGCAGGCATTACTGATGAGGCCGATGAGCAGATTCTGCGCCAGCTCATCACCGCCTTGGAGCAAAATCGAAAACCCGCTTGGGTCGATATCCATAACTTTCGTGTCATTCAGTATGGCGCTAATTGGCACATCGATTGTCATCTCACGCTACCGCGTTATTTTACTATCGAAGAAGGGCACGAGGCCGTCAAAGAGGTAGAAGACCTCATTGCAGCTTACTGCCCCCAAGAAACGGAGTTTTTTATTCACGTCGATGCTTGCGTCGATACCAGCTGTGCCATCTGCCACCAGCCTGATTGCCCCATACGCAAGGCGCTGCCTAGCCGGACAGTCGTCTGGCGGACGGACAATGTCGTGCGCAACCAAAAACACCGATAATGGCCGAAAAACCTTTCTTTTCTATCGTCATTCCGACGTATAACCGTGCCGATCTCATCGGGCAAACGCTAGAGAGCGTCTTTGCACAGACTTTCCAAAGTTATGAGGTGATTGTCGTAGACAATGCCTCCACCGACCATACCCCAGCTTTGTTGGCTCCCCTCGTGGCCGAGGGTAAGCTGCGGCTCATCGTCCATGACCGAAACTACGAACGAGCCAAATCGCGCAATACGGGAATGGCTGCTGCCCAGGGGCAGTACCTGACTTTCCTTGATTCGGATGATTTTATGTATCCCCAAAATTTGGCCGAGGCTTACCAATATATTAAGCAAAACCCTGAAAATCAGGCTTTTCATAATCTCTACGAGCTTGTTGACGCGCAGCAACAGCTACTCTATCGTTACCCCTTTGCGCCTTTGCGCGAGCCACTGCGCCAAATTGCCCAAGGCAATTTCCTCTCCTGCATCGGGGTATTCCTCCATCAAGACCTCTACCGAACCCTCCGCTGGGACGAGCACCCGCTCTTGACCGGCTCCGAAGATTATGACTTTGCCCTGCGGCTCGTTGCCCGCTGCCCGCAGCTAGGGCGCATCCCCCGATACAACAGCGGTGTGCGCGAACACCCTGCCCGCACTGTCAACCAACAGCACTATGCCCAAGCCCTCGAACGCTTCGAGTACCTGCGCCACAAGATGGCCACCGACCCTGAGTACCTTCCTTTGCGCCCCTTTGCCGGACAAATAGCGGCTACGCTGTGGATATTTTTGGCCGGAATGGCGCTCAGCACCCAACAAACAGCTGAGGCTGGCCGCGCACTCTCCCAAGCCCGACAAGCCGACAAAAAAGTTTGGAGCCGTCGAAACTACCTAGGCTTGTGGCTTCGTTATTGCAAAAAGCGTTTGATGGCTCCCTTCGGGTAAGGCCTGTTTCCTGATATACTCGGGGCGCTAGCTCAGGATATCACCTCATGCTCCCTGATTTCATTGTTGATACTTTATTCCCCTATTCAAAAAAACTATGAAAGACACCCTACTCATCACCGGAGGTACCGGTTTTTTGGGCAAACGCCTTGCTTTGGCTCTCAAAGACCGCTATGAGGTAGTACTCACCGGGCGCAACAATAAGCAAAATATGGAAGCCAAAGCCTTCACAGGCTGTGAGGTAGCTCCTATGGATATAGCCGCTATCGAGTCTGTGCGGGATACCTTCAGGGCATACAAGCCCAAGGTGGTGATTCACGCTGCCGCAACCAAGTTTGTCGATTTGGCCGAAAAATTCCCGATGGAGTGTGTGGATGTCAATGTAGTGGGCTCTCAAAACGTAGCACGGGTAGCTGTGGAGAATGAAGTGCGGACGGTCATCGGTATTTCTACCGACAAAGCCGCCCCCCCCGTACGCAATATTTATGGCTTGAGCAAGGCAACGATGGAGCGTCTTTTTTGTGCCATGAACGACAAAACCAACACCCGCTTTACGTGTGTGCGCTATGGCAATGTGGCCTGGTCTACGGGGTCGGTGTTGCCAGTGTGGCGCAAAATGCACGCCCAAACAGGAGTGATTGGCACTACAGGGCCTGAAATGCGCCGTTTTTTCTTTACCGTCGATGAGGCCGTACAGTTGGTCATCACCGCCCTCGACCATATCGAGCTGACCCAAGGCAAAGTCCTTTCACGGATGATGAAGGCCGCCCAAATGCAAGAAATTCTCGAAGTATGGGTACAGCACAAAGGCGGAAGCTATGAGCGTATCGAAGGCCGGCCCGGCGAGCGCAACGACGAGTACCTCATTGGAGAGCTAGAGCTGCCCTATACCCAAGAGCTCGACTTTCACGGTATCAAGCACTACCTCATTTCTTTCAACGAAAAAGTAGCCAACCCAACGCCTTTCGGCCTGTCTTCGGCCAATACCGAGCGCCTAAGCGAAGCCGAAATACTGGCCATCATCAACAACCCACCCATTGAAGAAACAGGCGTATGAAAACCATCCGGCACGCACTCATTATGGCGGCAGGCAGGGGCACGCGAATGTTGCCCCTGACCGACATCATCCCCAAGCCAATGGCTCCCTACAAAGGCTCTACCCTCATTGCCGACGGTATTGCCAAAATACGTCCTACCATCCCTTTTTTGCACATCACTGTAGGCTATAAGGGGGCTGTGTTGGCGCAACATGTCATCGAGTTGGGGGTGCAGTCGGTGTTCAATACCGATGGCAAGGGCAACGCTTGGTGGGTATATCATACCCTGATGGCGCATCTCGACGAGCCCGTGTTTGTGCTTACTGCCGACAACATCACCGAGCTAGATTTTGACTTGCTTACTGCCGAGTATTACAAATACCAAGCGCCGGCCTGTATGGTGGTGCCGGTAGCGCCGGTGGCTGGGTTGGAAGGAGATTATATTCATCACCAAAACAATTGTGTGTATGAGCTCAACCGCCACAAGCCCGCTCCTACTTATTGTTCGGGGATACAGATGCTCAATCCACATAAAATCAACCAACTCACAGAGCCGGTGGAGGATTTTTATCAGCTCTGGCAACAACTCATTGCTCAAAAACAGCTCTACTGCGCCGATAGCTATCCCAAAAACTGGTTTACCGTCGATACCATTGAGCAACTCAACCGACTCAACCAAGAGGGCACCGATTTGTAATAAGCCACACCACTGATATTCACCCTTTTGTGTTGTTAGACCAACCTGAATAGCCTGGATATGGAGTATGATTTTGGGCAGGGACATTAAAAAACCCCACTACCTTGGGTAGCGGGGTCTGGATTGGTGTCAAGCTTTGTTGGACAAAGACTTGCCTTATTGGGCAATTTCGAGCGTTACCGCATTGCCTTTGATGCGGCGGTGCTGCATTTTTTGCAATACTTTTTGAGCGTGGCTGCTCTGAACGTCTACGTGGGTGTATTCGTCATACACACGGATGAGGCCTATGTCGTGGCCACGTACGCCGGTTTCGCCGGTGATAGCGCCTACGATGTCAGCCTTGCTGACGTTATGTTCTTTACCGATGCTGAGCTGGATTTTGGTCATCCCCTCCTCGCTAAAGCGGGTGCGGGTGCTACCACCGCTTCTCTCACGCTGCTGGAAGCGGTCGCGGCTACCACCACGCTCGCCACCACGGCGTTCGTCGCGTCGGTTGCCATATTTCCCTCCTTGGCGGCCACCTTTGTCGTAGCTGTCGCGGGTTTGGGTATTTTGTTGTGCTAGAGCCTCTTGTAGTGCATCGCGTTGGTTTTGTTCTCCAAGTTGGAGCTTGAGCAAGGCGGCAGTAATTTGCTCAAGCGTAAAGCCTTCTCCCAACATTTCGTCTACCAAGTGTTGGTAGTCGTTTTGAGTAGCTTTGAGCATTTCTTCTTTACACTGGAGCAAGAAGCGGGCTTGGCGGCGCTTTTGTACTTCGGCTACAGTAGGGATTTCACCTTTGACGATAGGCGCACGCGCATAGCGTTCGATATTTTTGAGGTTGCGCACATCATAACGTTCTACAAAGCTGAAAGCTTTACCGCTTTTGCCGGCGCGGCCTGTACGACCGATACGGTGTACATAGTACTCAGGGTCGTGGGGAATATCGTAGTTGAATACCACCTCTACATCGTCTACATCGATACCGCGAGCGGCTACATCAGTAGCAACAAGAAGGTTGACAATACCTTGGCGGAACTTGTTCATCACCACGGTACGGGTCATCTGCGTGAGGTCGCCGTGTAGGCCTTCGGCCATATAGCCACGTGCTTGGAGGGTAGCTACCAGCTCGTCTACACGTTGCTTGGTATTACAGAAGATAACACCGATTTTGACATCGTTTACTTCTATCAGGCGGATGAGCAATTCAGCTTTGTAGGCCTCTCTTACGGGGAAGTAGGTCTGCTCAATGCGGTTGGCCGTCAAGTTTTGAGGGATTACCTTCACGATTTCGGGGTCGCGCTGATACTTTTTGGTCAGGCGCATGATGGCTTCCGGCATAGTGGCCGAGAAGAGCAGCGTTTGGCGGTCTTCGGGAGCAAAGCGGAGGATAGACTCGATTTCGTCCACAAAGCCCATATTGAGCATTTCGTCGGCCTCATCAAGTACGATGGTGCGGAGTTGGTCTATTTGCAAAGTACCGCGCTTGAGGTGGTCAATTACACGGCCGGGAGTACCGACAATGATTTGCGCACCGCGCTTGATACCGCGAATTTGGCGGTCGATAGATTCACCACCATAAACAGCCAATACAGAAAGACGGGGAATATACTGCCCTATTTTGCCAAACTCTTCTGATACCTGAAGCGCCAACTCACGGGTAGGGCAAAGCACCAAGGCTTGCACATAGGGCAGGGTAGTATCAATGTTTTCGAGGGTAGGGATGGCAAACGCGGCTGTTTTGCCGGTGCCTGTCTGGGCTTGGCCGAGCAAGTCGCGGCCTTCTAGTGCAAATGGGATGGCTTGAGCCTGAATAGGAGACGGGGCGCTGAAGCCCATAGTTTGGAGCGCTTGTTGTACTTCGCTAGACAAAGACAACTGCTCGAATGTTACTAAACTCATTCGGAATAATTAAGGGAAATTGGATAAATTCTTAAAAACGAAATGCTTGACGCTTAGTGAGAAAGAGGTGGTTCACTGATTTTTACAATCAACACCTTTGTATACACCGATAGGTCAACAGAATTCGCCTTTATGAGCGGAGGACTGGTTAGCCATCCACTCGTGCCCTTAGTTATTAGAGAGTGTTCTGACTTCCTATACAATGCAGTACAAAGCACAGTAAAAATAATCGCGTGGTTATTTCAGCCACAAAGGTAGGCAATCTTTTAATGAAAAACTATGCGGATTGGAAAATATTTTTCTACCCTGTGCTCTCAGCCTGTTAAAGGAGTATAAACTATGGTTTTTCCGTGTCTTGGCTGTTGTTTTGTTTGGTGCTCTGGCTGCTCTCCCGAAAATACCCGTATACTACCTTGGCCTTAGCTTGGCCAATGAGCTTGGCCAGCTCTTCTTCTGGGGCTTTGGCTATGTTAGTCAGCGACTTATAGGTTTTGAGTAGCTTCTGGATGGTGGCTTCGCCAATGCCGGGCAGGGTTTCGAGTTGGGTGTTGAGGCTATTTTTGCTGCGCACATCACGGTGGAAGGTGATGGCGAAGCGGTGGGCTTCGTCGCGGGCGTGTTGGAGTACTTTGAGCGCCGCCGACTTCTTGCTGAGGTGTAGCGGAATCTCATCTTCGGGGAAATAAATCTCTTCTAGGCGCTTAGCAATGCCGATAATACTTACTCTGCCATAGATATGTAGGTCTTTGAGGGCTTGGCAGGCTGAGCTGAGTTGTCCTTTGCCTCCATCAATGACAATGAGGTCAGGAAGGGCTTGTTTTTCTTTGATGATTCTGCTGTATCTGCGGTAAACTATTTCATACATAGAAGCAAAATCGTTTGGGCCTTCCACTGTCTTGATATGAAAATGGCGGTATTCTTTCTTGTGTGGTTTGCCGTTTTTAAACTGCACCATTGAAGCCACAGGGTTCGTTCCTTGGATGTTGGAGTTGTCGAAACACTCTATGATGTAGGGCAGGACGGGCAGACTCAGCGCTTTTTGCAATTCATTTAACACCCCGCTCTCTGCACGTTTTTTGCGGAAGGCTTCGGCTTTTTGTAGTTTTTCTTTTTTGGCAAATAGCGCATTCTTGAGCGATAGGTCTATGAGTTTGCGTTTGTCGCCTATTTTAGGAACGTGGCATACCACCCCTTCGAGTGGGGTGCTGAGAGCAATATTGGTCAGTACTTCGGGGGCTTGGCTCTCGATTTGCGCACGCAAGTGGAGCACGGCAAAGGTCAGCAGCTCTTCGTCACTCTCTTCGAGGCGCTTTTGTAACTCTAGGTTTTGTGTGTGGACGATGGCTCCTTGCTTGATTTTGAGGTAGTTTACAAATGCACCTTTTTCTTCTGTACTGATAGAAAACACATCCACATCGGCGATATTAGGATTGACTACCAAGGACTTGCTGCGGAAATTTTCCAACAGGGTGATTTTTTCCTTTAGCTCCTGCGCTTTTTCAAAAGCCAAGGCCTCTGCATAAGCCATCATTTTTACCTTGAGCGATTGAACCACAGCGGAGGCATTGCCTTTCAAAATTTGCTTGATTTCCTGAATATCTTGTCCATATGCCTCTACAGACTGCAAGCCCTCGCAAGGACCTTTGCAGTTGCCTAAGTGGTATTCGAGGCATACCTTGAACTTATTGGCGGCGATGTTGTGTGGGGTGAGGGCTAGGCTACAGTTGCGCACAGGGTACAGCTCCCGAATTAGGTCAAGCGCTGCGCTCATCGCCCTACCGTGGGTGTAGGGGCCGAAAAAAGTCCCATAGCGGCGGTCTACTTGGCGAAGTACTTCTATCTTGGGGAAATCTTCATTGGTAATACAGATATAAGGATAAGTCTTGTCATCCTTGAGCAAGATATTGTACTTGGGTTGATGTTGCTTGATGAGGTTATTTTCGAGCAAGAGCGCATCATACTCATTGTTGACCAATACGACCTCAAGCCTGATAATCTGCTTGACCATGCGCAGGGTCTTGCGGCTATGTTGCGCCGACTGGTTGAAGTAGCTCCCTACCCGATTGCGCAAATCTTTGGCTTTGCCTACATAAAGCAGGGTTTGCGAAGCGTCAAAGAACTTATACACCCCCGGGCTGTGGGGTAGTTGGCTTACTTGTGTTTTGAGTGCGTCTTGTGAGGTCATCCCTTGGGCAAATATCAGTCAAAAACTAACCCGGGCTGCACTAGCTCTCTTGGCTTTGGTCAAGCACCTTGGGCACACGGAAATAGTCAGAGTCTTTGGCGGGGGCTTGTGAAAGGCCGCGTTGGTGGTCGAGGTGGGGCTTTACCTCATCGGGGCGCAATTGATTGACCTCTTCCGACATATGGATAAGTGGCGCTACGTCCTTGGTATCGATAGCGTCTAGTTGGTCTATCCAGTTCAAGATTTTGTTGAGGTCGGCAATCATGGCCGGAGCTGTGGATGCGTCAAAGCTCAGGCGCGAAAGGTGAGCCAATTTTTCTAAGGTTTGGATGTCTACTTTGGGGGTACTCATTGGTTTAAAAGGGGGATAAATGATTATACTTTGCTGAGTGATTCTTTTTTGGGCAAATAGGGCTTTAAGGGGGCTTCGATGGCCGCACGGGTTTGTGCTTTGAGGGTCTCCAAATCATCTAAGCCCAGTCCCTTGGTATCGATGGGCGGGTGTACGATGGCCTCGCCCCTACCCCAAGACGCTGCCGGAACAGGCGTATCAGGTAATAACTTCCAGTTGAAGAGTAAGGTTACGGGCACAATAGGCACTTGTTGCTCAATCGCTACCCGGAAAGCCCCGTCTTTGAAGCGCACCATCTCGGGTGGGTTTTTGGTATAGACCCCTCCTTCAGGAAAAATAATCACGCTTTTGCCGGCAGCCACCGCCTCGCTGGCGCGCTGCATAGCGCGGTAGGCATCGGTAGAGCGCTCACGCACCACAGGGATGTGAAATTTTTTAAACACATATCCAAAAAGCGGCGGGCGGGTCAGTGTGTCTTTCCCCACAAAGGTATAGGCTTCGCGTGGTATCAGGCCCATCGTTACGATGTCGAGCAAAGAGCTGTGGTTGGCACAGTATACACAGGCCTGCCCTTGGCTAGCCACCACAGAAGCGCGGCGTACTTTGTAGGGGATAAACGCCCAAGCCAAGCAAATGTGTGCCCACCAACGGTGTAGCCACGAAGCATAAAGCGCTCCCTTGCCGTTAGGTTGGAGCACATAAAACCAAGGCAAGAATACCAACATCGGTAGAACAAAGCCTGCCAAACACCATAGGCTGTACAGGCGGCGGAAAAACCATTTCATATCACAAAGCTACGCTAATTTTTGGGTTCGGGAGTGGCTATTCGTCCGAATGCGTGTCTGTGGTGCTCAATTGCTCTCGGCTGCGGACAATATCTACTGCCGCAAAAATAGCAGCCAACATCGAGCCTTCGTCTGCAATGCCCTTGCCGGCGATGTCGTAGGCCGTGCCATGGTCAGGAGAAGTACGTACTACTGGTAAGCCGGCAGTAAAGTTGACTCCATCATCAAAAGCCATCATCTTGAAGGGAATCAGCCCTTGGTCATGATACATCGCCAATACTGCATCATAGCGGCGGTAGTCGTGGCTGGCAAAAAAGCCATCTGCCGGAAAAGGACCATACACCAAGTGGCCCTGTTTTTTGAAATCTACAATCACCGGGCGGATGATTTGCTGCTCTTCTGTACCCAGCAGACCGTCTTCGCCGGCGTGAGGGTTCAGCCCCAATACGGCAACCTTGGGGCGGGCGATGCCAAAATCTTGGCGCAGCGACTGAAGCATCAGCTGGAGCTTGCGGCTAATGCGCTCAGCACTCAGCTGGCGGGCGACCTCTTGGTGAGGAATATGCCCCGTAACCACGCCCACCCGGATGCGCTCCGACACCAAGAACATCAGGCTGTCTTGTTGGCCAAACTGCTCCGTAAAATACTCCGTATGCCCCGCAAAACGGAAGCCTTCCTGCTGGATATTATGTTTGTTGATAGGAGCCGTAACAACAGCATCCAAAAAGCCATTCTTCAGGTCTTCGGTGGCTTTTTGTAAGGCCAAAAAAGCAAACTTACCTGAGTCTTCTGTAGGGCTGCCGGGCTGTATCTCAACCTGCTTGGTATCCCAAGTCGTAACCAGATTGGTCTTTTTGTGCGTAATTTGGTCTATTGAGGGGATGGTATTGATAAACCAGTCCTTCAGGTCTAGTAGCTTACGGTAGCGCGCCACTATCTTCATAGAGCCATAGAGCACCGGTGTACATATCTTGAGGATGCGGTTGTTGTCTAGGGCCTTGAGGAGCACTTCAATACCGATACCGTTGTAGTCGCCCATCGTAATGCCGATGACGGGGCGCTCGTGTGGTGATTTATGTTGCATAGCAATTTTAGGGGAATCTGGGGGAGAGACTCCAAAGGTGGCTTCCCTTGGAGCCTCGATACATTAACGGAAGCGTGGGGCCACCACCAGCTCTTTGTTGCCGGCTTGGTATTCGTAGAAGCCGATGCCTGATTTTACGCCTTTGTGGCCGGCTTCGACCATATTGACCAGCAGCGGGCACGGAGCGTATTTGGGGTTGCCCAAGCCTTCGTGCATCACACGCAAGATGTATAGACACACATCTAGGCCAATAAAATCGGCCAATTGGAGCGGGCCCATAGGGTGTGCCATGCCAAGCTTCATCACGGTATCGATTTCTGACACACCGCCTACGCCTTCGTACAGCGCATAAATCGCCTCGTTGATCATTGGCAACAAGATGCGGTTGGCCACAAAGCCCGGGTAGTCGTTTACTGCCGTAGGTACTTTGCTAATATTCTTAGACAGCGCCAAAATGGTCTCAGTAGTTTCGGCGCTGGTAGCATAGCCATTGATTACCTCTACCAACTTCATCACCGGTACAGGGTTCATAAAATGCATCCCGATTACCTTGTCAGGGCGCTTGGTTACGGCGGCTATCTGGGTGATAGAGATAGACGAGGTATTGGTGGCCAAGATGGTATGTGCAGGCGCGAGGCTGTCGAGCTGGACAAAGATTTTCTTCTTGAGCTCAATGTTTTCAGTGGCAGCTTCTACGATGAGATCTGCCTTGGGGGCGGCTTCTTCGATATTGGTGTAGGTCGTGATGCGCGCCAGCGTAGCGGCTTGGTCGGCCTCGCTGAGGCTGCCTTTGGCCACTTGGCGGCTTAGGTTCTTGTCGATAGTTTGGAGGGCTTTTTGGAGGGCTTCTGCCGAAATATCGACTAGCGAAACCTCATAGCCGTATTGTGCAAATACGTGGGCGATGCCGTTGCCCATAGTGCCCGAACCGATGACAGTGATATTTTTCATATTTAGAGGGAATGTGTATAGCGTGATGAATCAATCGAATCGTAAAAGGCAAAATTACAGAAATTATGCGTTTTTCCGAACACCGACAGCCGCAAAAGCCCACAAAGCCCATTGCCTGCTTGGCAGCCCCTAATAACGACACAGAGCCAAAGATAGGAAATCAAACGATAGAGAGATAAAACACTGAAAGATAGCAAGTTGCGCTTGGGCGCGCCAGCCTGCAAATCGAATATTTTTGAGCCTAAATTTTTAATTTTTGCCAAAATCATATAGCTTAGTGCAAAAATCAACGTACTACCCAAACGAATCGGATTTACCATGAATATTCACGAATATCAAGCCAAGGAGACTTTCAACGCCTACGGGGTGGGTATCCAGCGCGGCATTGTGGCCGATACTCCCGAAAAAGCCCTCGAAGCTGCCCAAAAACTCAACGCCGACACTGGCACAAGCTGGTATGTCATCAAAGCCCAAATCCACGCCGGTGGCCGTGGCAAAGGCGGTGGTGTGAAGCTGGCCAAAAGCTTGGATGATGTGAAGACCATCTCCTCACAAATCATCGGGATGCAATTGGTAACTCCCCAAACAGGCCCCGAAGGCAAAAAAGTACACCAAGTGCTAGTAGCAGAAGATGTGTACTACCCCGGAGAATCAGAGCCGAAAGAATTTTATGTCAGCATCTTGCTCGACCGCCAAAGCGGACGCAATGCCATCATCGCCAGTACAGAAGGCGGGATGGATATTGAAGAGGTAGCCGAAAAGACTCCTGAGAAAATCATCACCGAAATCATTGACCCTAAAATCGGTCTGCGCGACTTCCAAGTGCGCAAGCTTGCTTTTGCTCTCGGCCTCGAAGGCAAAGCATTTAAGGAAATGGTGAGCTTCATCAAAAACTTGTACAAGGCATATGAAGGCATCGATGCTTCGTTGGTAGAAGTAAACCCTGCCCTCAAAACTTCTGACAACCGCATCATCGCCGTAGATGGTAAAGTAAACATCGATGACAATGCCCTCTACCGCCAGCCCAAAATCGAAGAGATGCGTGATGAGCGCGAAGAGGATCCCTTCGAAGTAGAAGCCCGTGCCTCACATCTCAACTATGTAAAGCTCGAAGGCAACGTAGGTTGTATGGTGAATGGCGCTGGTTTGGCGATGGCCACAATGGATATGATCAAGCTCTCTGGTGGCGACCCTGCCAACTTCCTCGATGTAGGGGGTGGCGCCAATGCCAAAACAGTAGAGGCTGGTTTCCGCCTGATTTTGAAAGACCCCAACGTAAAAGCTATCCTGATCAACATCTTCGGAGGCATTGTCCGTTGTGATCGTGTAGCCAACGGAGTGGTAGAAGCTTACAAAAACATTGGCGACATCCAAGTACCAATCATTGTGCGTTTGCAAGGAACCAACGCCGAAGAAGGTGCCAAAATCATTGATGAGTCTGGCCTGAAAGTATACTCAGCCATCTCTCTCAAAGAAGCCGCCGAACGCGTAAAGCAAGTATTGGCCTAAGCCATAGTATATACTTTGCCTCAAAAGAATCGCCTCAAGTTTTGGGGCGATTTTTTTGCCATATCACCCCAAAACGATATGGCATTTGTGCAGGGCGGGCTTAGTAGCACTACCGTTTCTACACTTACAAAAGCCAATAGAAAGTCCAAAAGTTCAATTTAGCCCTTCTGCCCGCCTTGAACAAATGTAATGTTGGCTGATGTTTTTTATTTGTCCTGTATCTCAAATTTCGCACTTTTCAAGAGTTCTATGCTGTTGTAGTTATTTTCGTCTGCAAAACCAAACTCCCAAAGTGAATAAATATCTTTTCGTTTCTCAAAGAAAAGTATGTTTACTTTTTTCTTGGTATGAATTTGCCACTGACGAAACGGATAATACAACTGTCTGATTATCGTGTTTTTAGTTGCAGAATTTTTGGCTTCTATCAGTACGATTTGATTTCTGCCTTCATAACCTGCATCTACTTCCGTTTGTACACTTTCAGTTGCGATAAGTTGCTTATGCTGTCCTGCATAAAACTCAAACTTTGGCGTGTATTTTCTGCCCCGAATAGTCAAAACCAAACTTTCATCTTCCAAAAAACTACGCACCAAACTTGACGCATACGCAAAATCTAAATGCTGCATTTCAGAGTTCCCGATTTGCGAAGTTTCTAACTCAAAATCAAGTTTGGACTTGTAAATACTTGCTTCAGTGGTAATTTCGGGAATATCAATATAGCTTTCTCCCTATAAAATGGTGTAAATTCCGTTTTTAATAGGCAAAATAAACAAATTATTATCCACAAAAATCTGCGGTCTGCTTTCTCTTGTATCTTGTTTGCACAAAACACGAACTTCTCTTTCAGTAGTGTTTGTGAAATGTGCAGTTGCTTTTTTGATTTGTTCGGCTGTCAAAACAAACGGACTTTTTGAAAAATCGTGTTTGTGAATGTTGTATGTATCAAAAATTGATTGCCAAGGTTTGTGGTTCATATTGATAGTTGGTGATTAAAAGTTCGTTTATTTTTCCACGCTTGTCACCATTGCAATTGATGGCTCTACCTGCCGAAACTCTGAAAATATTATATCCTAAAAATGCCTTTTCAAAAAAGTCATCTTCTGGGTTTTCGTTTTTAGGGTCTGAATTGGAAAGCATCAATTTCGCTCCTTTTTCTCTGTCTAATTTTTGAAAGAATTGGGCTAATTCTAACTGCTCTTTATCCTTAAATTCTGCACCTGTATAAGTCGTAAAACTTGCTGTTTGGCTGATAGGTCTGTAAGGCGGGTCAAAATAAACAAATGTGTTTTCATTTACTTTATCAAAGCAACTTGAATAGTTAGCCTGCTGAATTTCAGCATTTTGCAATGCTTTTGAAACAGCCAAAATATTAGGTTCGTCAAAAATAGTGGCTGTTTTGTACTTTCCGTAAGGCACACTAAACTCGCCTTTTGAGTTCAGGCGAAAAAGTCCGTTAAAGCAAGTTTTGTTTAGAAATATAAATTGTGCTGCTCTTGAAATCCAATTATCAGACAACTTTTTATAGTTTATCTCAAATCGTTGCAGGTTGAAATGTTTGCGAACTGCCAAAAACAAGTTATTGCGTTTTTCTTGTTCGGTTTGGTCATAATCTTTTTGGTACTGTTCCAAAAAGTCAAGCAAATCGTTGGGGCGTTGTTGAATAACTTGGTAAGTCAAAACTAAATCTTTGTTTAGGTCTGACAAATAAGCATTTTCAATTTTGTAGCGTTGCGAAAGAGCAAAAAACAAAGCACCGCCACCCAAAAAAGGCTCAACATAATTTTTGATAATGCCTTTTCTAAGTTCACTTGGATAGTAATTTTCAAACTGCTCTAAAAGCTGATTTTTACCGCCTACCCATTTTATAAAAGGTCTTGCTTTTGTCATATCGTTGTTTTTTCGCAAAGGTACATTTTTTTCGGTTTTTTACTCTTAAAATATCAGCCAACAACCAGCTAGGCGCTAGTTCTGATAGCTAGTTGCGAAGTTGGTTATAAAACTCTATCAAATTGATGACATCTTGTCTGGCTTCAAAATAGAGCCTGTTTTTTTTGAGAAATTCCTGTACTTGTACTTCCCTGTCTTGCAAATAGTCGAGCAATTCTTTGCGATTGGTGGCCGGTTTGATAGCTCCACTGGGGAACATCAGGAAATAGTTTTGACTAATAAACGTCCGTGTTGTAGATACAGGCGTAAGCATAAAGCCAAAAGAAGAAGTTACAATTTCGGTTTGTAGCTGCTCCCGTGCCAAAAGCAAGAGCGGAGAGCTTTGGTTGAGCAATTCAAAAAAAATAGGTGTCTCATAAGTTCCATTCAGCGCATAGGGCAGGGCATAATATGAGCGCTCAAACCCAAAATTGCTATCCAAATATTTGAAATAGAGTAATTTGCGGGCTGTGTAGGTTTCGATGGTGGCTTGCTCGCTACGCCGAAACTGTACGATATTGGTATTGAGGTCAAACTTTATCAGGCCATCCAGAAAACTGTCCTCATCAAAGTAGATAGTACCTCGATGCCAGAAATTCTCAGCAAAAAATCGGATAGACTGCGCCTGTGTGGGTATCCATAGGTTGAGCGATAGTAATAGCGCCAATGTGGTATTTTTCAGGAGTTTTTTCATCGTTGTTATTCTCAAAGAGGTCGTATATTGCTGGCTAATCAAAGATACACAAAAGTGTTGCCTTGTACAAATACAGCTTGTCATAAGCCTATGTTTGAAGAATTTGGCAAGCCCTCAGGCTTTGCGTATCTTAGCCCAATGACCCACGATTTAAGTTTACTGATTCAGCTCCGACGGTATCTACACCGCTACCCGGCGCTTTCTGGCCAAGAGCAGGGTAGTGCAGATTACATAGCAGATTTCTTGCGCACACATGCTCCTCCAGATGCCTTTATTGGCCAACTTGGGGGAAGCGGATTGGCGGCCATATATGAAGGTGCTCAGCCAGGAGAAACGGTCGTTTTTCGCGCAGAGCTAGACGCGCTCCCCATTCAAGAGCTAGGGCAAAGCCCGCATACTTCATACCATCAAGGGGTTGCTCATCTTTGTGGACACGACGGGCACAGTGCTATCTTGGCGGGTTTGGGGCTACATCTGCGGCGGCGGCGGCCAGCCAAAGGGAGGGTGGTCTTGCTTTTTCAACCTGCCGAAGAGACAGGACAAGGGGCTGCTTGGGTATTACAAGACCGCCGCTTTCAGGCATTAACACCTGACTGGATGTTTGCCCTACACAACCTGCCTCAGTATCCGCTACACGCGCTGGTGCTAAGAGATGGCGCCTTCACGGCGGCAGTACAGAGCCTAGTCTTGAAGTTTTTGGGCAAAACAGCACACGCTGCCGAACCTGAATATGGCCATAACCCAGCCAATACTGTCGCCGCATTGTTGCTGGATTATGCCCAACGGCAAAACCCCAACGCAGCACATCCAGACTTCAGGCTGGTAACGCCAGTACATCTTGTGTTGGGAGAAAAGGCCTATGGAGTAGCTGCCGGACACGCCGAGCTACACCTGACACTCAGGGCTTGGGAGAATGAGCTGATGCAGGCATTTGCTCAGGAGCTGTTGCAAGTAGCCCACGATAGCGCTACCCGCGATAGCCTAGCGCTACATTACCAATGGGTCGAGACTTTCAATGCCACCCAAAATAACCCTCTGGCCAACAACTTTATTCGACAGGCTGCCCAAGCCACGGGCATATCATTGTTAGAACAACAGCAGCCATTTAAGTGGGGAGAAGATTTCGGCCTCTTTACGCAACACTACAAAGGGGCAATGTTTGGTCTTGGCGCTGGCCAACAAACGGCTGCCTTGCATAACCCTGATTATGATTTTCCGGACGAAATTATCGAAACAGGCCTAAAGTTGTTCTTGCAAATCAGCCGCCAATTGACTGACATCGACTGAGCCAGCGGTCATATACCACACTCATTGTGGGCTTTTACCACCTGTTTTGAGGCCTGAGCCAGTCAGTACCGACGCGATACTGACCTGTGGGCTTGGGCGATTTTGGGTAATCCACTGGGCTACACCCGCAACAACAGCCGCCGAAGTAGGCTCGATATAATGCCCACGGCGCGCCATTGTTTGCCAATAGTATTTGATTTCGTCTTCCGAAACCACTACCAAGTCTCCGTTGGTAGCCTCCAAAATAGCCAACATTTGTGCTGCCCTTCGGGGCGCAGCAATGGCAATCCCTTCGGCCAGTGTAGGCTGTGTGTGAGGCATCGGCAGCCCTTGGCGCGCATAATACAAGGGCGCACAGTAGGCGGCTTGTACGCCCACCAAACGGGGCATTTGCTTAATAATGCCCCAGCGGAGCAGCTCTGCAAAACCAAGGTAGGCCCCTATAAGTAATGTGCCGTTGCCTGCCGGCAAGACCACCACATCGGGTGCTTGCCAAGAACGTTGTTCGCAAAGCTCATAGGCAAAGGTCTTGGTGCCCTGATAAAACATCGGATGCCACACATGGCTGGCATAAAACGTGTCTTGAGCAGCTGCTAGGGCCGCAGTGGCGGTGTCTTCGCGGCTACCGGCCACCTTGTGTAGACTTGCCCCAAAGGCCCGAATTTGCGCCAGCTTCCCCTCAGAGGTACTCTCGGGAACAAAAATCTCACAGCTGATGCCCGCCAGGGCTGCATACATCGCCACGGCGCTTCCGGCATTGCCCGAAGAATCTTGAACCACTGACCGAACTCCCAAGTGTTGGGCATAGCTTAATAATAGCGTCGCGCCTCGGTCTTTGTAGGAGCCAGAAGGAAAAAGATAATCTGCCTTAAACAATACCTGCCGCCCCTCCAGCAAGATGGGCAACAGCGGAGTAAAACCCTCCTGATAACTGACCGGACTCAGGGCTTGCGCCAAGGGAAAGGTATCGCGGTAACGCCACAGGTTATATGCCTGCCCTTGGAGCTGCTCCGGCGACCAGCGCAGCCCGGCAGGTGCTTGCAA
Organism: Eisenibacter elegans DSM 3317; assembly: GCF_000430505.1. Lineage (NCBI taxonomy): Bacteria > Pseudomonadati > Bacteroidota > Cytophagia > Cytophagales > Microscillaceae > Eisenibacter > Eisenibacter elegans. Next base: position 400,705 of record NZ_KE387154.1, read on the forward strand.
ATCCAACAACCCTTGCGCATCATCACACCAGCGTGCTGTGTGAAGTGAATAGGTGTCAGCACTGTTTTGTGCGCTGAAAAGCCAATCTTGCATACAAAATCCGGCGATTATTTATAGGGGTAAATACTGCTTTCCGGCTCCTTTTCGTACTTTTTCGAGGTTTTTAATCCCCGAAGAGCTGATATGTTCAAACTGCTTGTCGCAAGGGATAAACACAATCTTGAGGTCGGCCTTCATCTCATCCATAAACCGCAATTGGTTGACCTCATAGTCGAGGTCATCACCATTGCGCAAGCCCCTCACCAAAACCACCTCCGCGTCTTGCTCCTTGCTGCTGAGGTATTCGGTCAAGAAGGCGCTGAAAGTATCCAACTGCCGGTGGCGCAGGGCGTTGATGTCGGTAAGTTTGTAGAGATTTTCGGCTTGTTTTTCGGGGTTAATCCCTTGAGCTACAATGATTTTATCGAATATAGCCTCGGCTTTTTCGAGAATATTCAAATGGCCGTTATGGAAAGGGTTGAACGACCCTGCATACACCCCGATACGCGGGCGATACTGCCGCAGGTAAGCTTGCAGGAACTGCAAGTTGGCCGCATTCGCCGGAAACTCTTGTTCCCAGCGAGCCAATAGCTGTAGCCGAAGCTGCTTGTAGAGGCTGTATTCTAAAAATTGGTACTCCTTAAAAATTCCCCGCTCCCAAGCCAACAGCTCGTCAAGACTCCCCTGACTGACAATCTCCATATCCCAAGCACTGAACTGCGCCGATAGCTCGTTGCTCGATTGGTGGGTGGCGGTGTCGAGAATAATGGTTTTGATATCCTCACGCAGGGGGTGTGGAGCCGTCATTTGCTCAAAAAGCAAGGCCGACAACACCTCATTGTCTTGGCGGCGCGGCTCATAGACCGCATCGTGAAAATAAGCGGCCATAATCAAGCTCGCATACGCATCATCTGATAATTGTTGTGTTAGACGCGCCCCCTCGATACGCTCCAACAACTGCTGAAGATGGGCTTCATTGTGATAATAACGGTGTGCTTCTTGCCAACGAGCAGCCAAAGGTTGGTAATCAAATAAGCCAAAACTCTCAAAAACAGCTTGGTGCGATTGATAGAGTATCATCGAAAAAATTGGGATTGTCGTGTGTAATGAGGCTAACTTACGTATTTCGAATCATAGTTCCAAATTTGATTTGACGAATCTCCGGAACGAACCAGTACCCTCCAAAAGCCGTAGCGCCGTGGAATATTTTGAATACCCCTCCTAAATCTACAGAAATTTGTTAAGAAGTTGTGAGTCTGAATAGAAGCTTGTATTTTTGCGAGATGCAACGTCAATTGATTTTTGGAGCTTGTGCGCTGTGGATAGCGGCAAGTCTCTTAGGTGGCTGTAAGTTTCAACGCCTCCAAAAAAGTACCGATGTCAAGCGTAAGTATGAAGCCGCCATCGAGTTTTATGCGAGTAAAGACTACAACAAAGCCGGAATCCTTTTTGAAGAGATTATTCCTTTGCTCTCTGGTACTCAAGAAGACGAGACTGCGCAGTTTTATTTTGCCTATTGTAACTACCATCAAAAGCAATACCTGACAGCCTCACACTACTTTGAGAAGTTTTACCTCAACTTCCAGCGGAGTGTATTTGCCGAAGAAGCACTATATATGCACGCGTTCTCGCTCTATAAAGATGCAGCACCTCATTATCTGGATCAAAAAAGCACGCGTAAAGCCATCTTGGCTTTCCAAAACCTGCTCAATGCCTACAAACAAACAGCCTATAAGGATGAGTGTAACAAACTCATATTTGACCTAAGAGAGCGCCTCGAACGCAAGTCTTTTGAGCAAGCAAGGCTTTATTACCGCATTCGCAACTACAAAGCCGCAGTAATCACAACTGGCAATTTTCAGAAAGATTATCCCGACTCTCAATACAGCGAAGAAGCGGCATACTTCAGAATATTGTCCCAATACAAATATGCCAAAAACAGCCTCGAAACCCGCCAACAAGAGCGCTACCAAGATGTCGTGAAGTTTTATGAATATCTGGTAGATAACTTTCCCGATGGAAAGTTTGCCAAACAGGCTGAAGATATGTACAAAGATAGCGTAACACAAATCGCTAAACTTGGCAACAAATACAAGACCCTACAAACGCTCAATCAACAATAAAGTTTGACTAGAGTGGCGGCGCGTTACTCAGCAGCGTGCGATTTGAACAAACATACTCATTACACAAGCCCCAACTGTTTGTAACCCAACAGGCACAAACGTTTGGGGTAGCTTCCGAACTTCTAGCCATAGCACTTCGTTAAGGCTATAGCTGATTCTTTTTTATCACCCATTTTACCAAAGGCTTTTTGTATGAAGCATATCTCATCCACCTCGTCCATCATTACCCGCGACCTCGACAAGCTCGAGTACCAAAGCGGTAATATTTACCAATCTGTTGCCATCATCTCTAAGCGCGCACGCCAAATTGCGGTAGAAATGAAAGAAGAACTAAGCGGAAAATTGGCCGAGTTTGCCTCTTCGGTAGATAACTTGGAGGAGATTTTTGAGAACCGCGAGCAAATCGAAATCTCACGCCACTATGAACGCCTGCCCAAGCCTACTACCATCGCCACAGATGAGTTTCTGGAGGACTTGGTAAGCTTCCGCAGCCGCGAAGAAGAATAGTCCCCCACGATTTATGGGAGCTTTGCAAGGCAAAAAAATCATCTTAGCCGTTACGGCCAGCATCGCCGCTTACAAAAGCGCGATGTTGGTGAGGCTTTTGGTCAAAGCCGGGGCAGAGGTGCAGGTATTGATGAGCCAAGCCGCGACAACATTTATTACACCCTTGACCCTGAGCACCTTGTCTAATAGGCCGGTGTTGGTAGATTTTGTCAAAGACAATACCGGAGTGTGGAACAACCACGTAGACCTAGGCCTCTGGGCTGATGCGATGGTCTTTGCACCTGCTTCGGCCAATAGTTTGGCCAAATGCGCCCACGGATTATCGGACAACCTGCTGATTGCTACCTACTTATCGGCGCGTTGTCCGGTATTTTTTGCTCCCGCAATGGACTTGGACATGTACCAACATCCGGCCACCCGCGAGAGCTTGCAGCGCCTACAAGGCTTTGGCAATCATATCATAGCCGCTACCCACGGAGAGCTGGCCAGTGGTTTGGTAGGCGAAGGACGTATGGCCGAGCCAGAAGCTATTGTGGCGCATTTAGAGGCTTTTTGGGCCGCATCGCTCCCACTACAAGGCCTACAGGCCATCGTTACTGCCGGCCCTACTTATGAAGCCATCGACCCGGTGCGTTTTATCGGCAATCACTCAACCGGTAAGATGGGCTTTGCCATTGCCCAAAGCCTAGCCCGGTATGGGGCAAGGGTGCAGCTTGTAAGTGGCCCTACGGCCTTGCCAACCCCATCACACACACACCTACAGCTCACACGAGTACAAAGCGCACAAGAGATGTATGAGGCCGTCAGCCAATATGACACCCAAAGCCAAATTATAGTCCTTTCGGCAGCCGTAGCCGACTATCGACCGGCAGCCGTGGCCACCCAAAAAATCAAGAAAAATGATGCCGATATGAGTATCCCCTTGGTACGAACTATCGATATCGCCCAAACGCTCGGCCAGCGTAAGCGCCCCGAGCAAACCTTGGTAGGCTTTGCGCTCGAAACCGAGCAAGAGCTGGCCAACGCGCAGGGCAAGCTCCAACGCAAAAACCTTGACCTCATCGTACTCAATTCGATGAATGACCCGGGTGCAGGCTTCGGGCACAATACCAATCTGGTAACCCTCATCAACCGCCAAGGCACCATACAACCCCTGCCACTGATGGATAAGGCCGAAGTAGCCAACCATATTGTGCAGGCTATTATAGCTTTGCGCAGCCCAAAAGCAAACCCTGAGCAGCTTTCTTGAGTTTGTCTTATTGTCGATATTTGTTTATCATTTTCCAATATTCACCCCCTAAACCCTCGCACTATGCAAGCTACTTGGGAAACCATCAAAGAATACAAGGAGATTTTGTTCCAATACCACCAACCCGAGGGCTACCCCGTCGGCGTGGCCAAAATAAGCATCAACCGCCCCGAGGTTCACAATGCCTTTACGCCCTTGACCGTGATGGAAATGCGCGAAGCCATTGACCACTGTCGCTACGATGACAAAATAGGCGCAATCATCCTCACAGGCGAAGGCGGAGAGGCTTTCTGTAGTGGCGGAGACCAAAAGGTGCGCGGCGAAGGTGGCTATGTGGGCAAAGACGGCGTGCCACGACTCAACGTACTTGATTTCCAAAAGCAAATCCGCTCTATCCCCAAGCCCGTAATTGCTGCCGTGGCAGGCTGGGCTGTCGGAGGCGGGCACGTGCTGCACGTAGTGTGTGACTTGACCATTGCCGCCGAGAATGCCAAGTTTGGCCAAACAGGCCCCAAAGTAGGGAGCTTCGACGGCGGGTTTGGTGCGTCATACTTAGCCCGACTCGTAGGGCAGAAAAAGGCTCGCGAAATTTGGTATCTCTGCGATGTATACAACGCACAAGAAGCGCTAGATATGGGCTTGGTCAATAAGGTGGTGCCGCTAGATCAACTCGAAGCCACTACGCTCGAATGGTGCCGCAAGATTCTGGATAAATCACCGCTGGCGCTACGGATGCTCAAGTGCTCTTTCAATGCGGAGCTTGATGGGCAGGCCGGCATCCAAGAGCTGGCCGGCAATGCGACCTTGCTTTATTACCTCACCGAAGAGGGCAAAGAGGGCAAAAACGCCTTTATTGAAAAACGCAAGCCAGATTTCCACAAATACCCCAAGTTCCCCTAGTCTTCTAGGCCATTAGTTTGCCAAAACCAATGTCGCTACCCTCGCTATACCTTGCTGAGGGCAGCGACTTTTTTGATTACTTAAAGGCCATACGATAGCGGTAGCCTATAGCAGAAAAACGATGCAATACTCAAGCTTTTGCCAAAGCTAAAAATCCTTTGCAACTTTACGCCCCCTGAGCCTCCACGCATTGATGCCAAGAGTTATTGGGCTTCAAAATTCACCGAATTTGATGTTATTGGTGCTCAAGGATTTTCAGCGCATATTTTGCTCAAACTAATTTCGATGGGGTTATAAAAATACATAACAATGCTTTGGACATACATTCTGGTAACGGTAGTGGGTGTGATGGTGGGATTTATCAATACCCTCACAGGCAGCGGTAGTTTGATTATGGTGCCGCTCTTGATGTCGATGGGTTTGCCTCCACACATTGCCAATGGTACTAACCGTATTGCGGTGGTGGTGTAGACCTTCACAGGCACCAGCGCCCTACGCAGTAGTGGGGAGACGATTTCGGGAAGGCAGGCTTGGCTATCGGTAGGGATTGGGGTAGTGGGAGCGCTATTAGGTGCTTGGATTGTAACACAAATCGACCCTAACCTGCTCAAAGACATCATCGGAGCTTTGCTTGTCGTGATGTTGGGTATTATCTTTATCAAGCCTTCGCGGTGGTTGCGCGAAGCTAGCGAGCCCGCTACAGGCCGGCGGCTGTATATAGGCTATGGACTGATGTTTTTGGTGGGGATGTATGGGGGCTTTATCCAAGGAGGAGTAGGGATTTTCTTGCTAGCTACTATGGTCTTGGTGTTGCGTTATAGTATGCGTCAAGCCAATGTACTCAAGCTATGGGTTGTATTGATTTATGCCATTCCGGTAGCGTGTATCTTTATTTGGCAGGGGCAGGTAGACTGGTTTTGGGCAATCTTTACCTCTGTCGGGCAATCGGTAGGCGCATACATCGGCGCGGTATTTTTGACACGCTTCAAGTCCGCCTCTCTTTGGACTTATCGGCTACTCTTGGTGGTTTTGTTGGGAACAGTGATACAATTTTATGAGCTTTGGCGTTTTGTTTTATGAAATACTTGCACACTAACCTAAGCATACTTAGCTACGTACATAGTACGTGTACGAAGATTCACAGGATTTGATTTTCTTGATTCTCAAGGATTTTCAGTGCAGACCTTTCCCAAACTAATTTTGATTGGGTAAAAATGCCTTAGCCTCTACTAAAGTTATGAAGACAATAAAAACCCCGGTGATGCTGGGACTGTGGAGCAGTCTGAGTCTCTTGCTTCTATTTCCAGCCTATGCCCAACAGCAAAAAGTGGCCGCGCCGGCCTCTTACAATATGCACGGCTTGCTCAACGGTGAAAAGGTATACATACACATTGCCGACAATCATCAGTTAGCGCCTGATAGTTACTTTTTTTATGCCCGCAGCCCGCAAGAGCCACGCCGCTTGGTGGTGGAGTTTCCCCCGGCCAATCGCTCAGATGTGTTTGATGTTTGGCGCGAAGAGTTTCAGGGCAGTACATCGGCTTTTTGGTATATTACTTCGTTTCCGGCAGAGTTGGCCATCAAAGGCTACCGCCAAGTAGGAACGGTACAACAAAAGTTTACCCTCTATCACGTCCTCAACATATTTGGAACCATCAACAGCAAGCAAATTCGAATGGTGTTGGAGTTTAATGGGCAAGAAAAGGCAGGAAAATTGGGCTACAAGGGCTATTTTTATTATCTCACCCACCCCCAACAACAATATCCTGTTACGGGTATTTGTGGCCCGGAGGGCATTGAGGAATTGATTCAGGAAGATGAAGACGGTGATTTTGTCGCTTTTTTTGAATTTACTCTCGACGCGCAGCGCCGCCCCATTATCCTCTGGCATAGCGCCGACGGCCAAAAAAGCTTTCCGGTCGTGCTCCGATTTTGAGTTTTTGGGCTAATTTTGCCTTTTATTTCTCAAAAATTCCTGCTGATGAAAAAGAAACCCCTGCCGCTATTGCAAGGCATTACGATAGAAGGCTTTGCGGCTGAAGGTAAATGCATTGCAAGACACGAAGGACGTGTAATCTTTGTAGAAGGCAATCAAGCGGCTCCACAAGATGTGGTTGACCTGCAAGTATTGCGCAAGCGCAAAAGCTACTGGGAGGCGGCAGTAGTGGCCATCCACCAAGCTTCTCCTCAACGCACCGAGCCTTTTTGCCAACATTTTGGTACTTGTGGAGGGTGTAAGTGGCAACATATCCCCTATGAGGTACAACTGGCACAAAAACAACAGCAGGTATGGGATAATTTTACTAAAATCGGCAAGCTTGACTTTCCGGCCATACGCCCCATCCTCCCCTCAGTCGATACTCAATACTACCGTAATAAACTAGAGTACACCTTTTCGAGTAGACGATGGCTGACCGCCGAGGAGGTAGCTCAAGGCGGCGATAACCTCTCCCGAGAGGCGCTGGGTTTTCATATCCCTAAGCGTTTCGACCGTATTCTCGACATCGAGCACTGCTACCTCCAAGCAGATCCCTCCAATGCTATTCGTTTGGCGATTAGGGCTTATGCTTTGGAACATCAGCTCAGCTTTTTTGACCAAAAAGAGCAGACCGGCTGGCTGCGCAACCTCATCATCCGTACTGCCTCTACCGGCGATTTGATGGTCATCCTCATCGTGTCAGAAGAGCAACCTGAAGCGCTCGAAGCCCTACTGGCACACCTTCAGGCGCAGTTTCCACAAATCAGCTCCTTGCAGTATGTCATCAACGGCAAACGCAACGACAGCATCCACGACCTGAGCGTACAGTGTTATGCCGGTCAGCCTTATATCGAAGAACAAATGACTTCGCTCTCCGGCCAACAAACTTTGCGTTTCCGCATCGGGCCGCAGTCGTTCTACCAAACCAATGCCGCCCAAGCCGAGCGCCTCTACCGTGTGGCGGGCGAAATGGCACAGCTCAGCGGCCAAGAGTGTGTGTATGACCTTTATACTGGTACGGGCACCATCGCTTGCTTTGTAGCCGACCAAGCCGCCAAAGTCGTAGGCGTAGAATATGTCGAAGCTGCCATCGAAGATGCCAAACGCAACGCCGCCCTCAATGGCATCAACCATACCCACTTTTTTGCCGGAGATATGAAGGATGTCCTCACGGACGAATTTGTACACGCCCACGGTACGCCCGATGTCATCATCACCGACCCGCCACGCGCCGGAATGCATACTGATGTAGTGGAAATGTTGCTGCGCATTGCGCCCAAGCGTATTGTATATGTAAGTTGTAACCCGGCGACCCAAGCCCGCGACTTGGCTCTGTTGCAAGAGGCATACGCCATCGAAGCTGTACAGCCTGTGGATATGTTCCCACATACACACCACGTAGAGTGTGTGGTGGCCTTACAGAAACGCTAACAATGTCCAAAACAAGGGTTTATGATTGTTGGGAAGCTTCTTGGTATCTTCTGAATAAGCTCCTCAACTTAATGGCAATGACACCCCAAAGTGCTTCTTTGAAAATACCGGATGACATTTTGGACTGACCCTTGGAGCGGTCTGTGAAGATAATGGGTACTTCTTTGAGCTTGAAACCGTGTTTCCAGGCCAAAAACTTCATCTCTATCTGAAAGGCATATCCCACAAACCGGATATTGCTCAAGTCAATAGTACGCAGTACCTCTGCGCGATAACATTTGAACCCAGCAGTAGTATCACGGATGGGCATCCCGGTGATGAGGCGTACATAGTAACTGGCAAAATAAGACATCAATACCCGCCCCATTGGCCAATTGACCACATTGACCCCAGTGATATAGCGCGAACCAATGGCCACATCAAAGCCTTCGTGCGCACAGGCCTGATAGAGCGCCTCAAGGTCTTGGGGATTGTGTGAAAAATCAGCATCCATCTCAAAAATATAGGCATATCCTTGGCTGAGAGCCTGACGGAAACCGTGGATGTAGGCTGTGCCCAATCCTTGTTTGCCCGGGCGTTGTAAGAGCTGTAGCCGGGTGGGATACTGGGGTTGTAATGCCTGTACTAGGGCTGCTGTGCCATCGGGGGAGTTGTCATCGACAATGAGCAAATCAAACCCTGAGGGCAAGGCCATCACCGCGTTGATGATGGCAGTAATATTCTCACTTTCGTTGTAGGTTGGTATGATGACCAAAGCTTGGGAAGCACTCATGAACGGGGTGGGGAAAATAAATGAAGTACAAAAGGCTGCCGTTTGGGTGTGGAGGCCTGAAATTTGGTGGACAGGTGTCTTGGCTAGCAAACACTGCAATTGATTTGGGTAAGCAGTTGGGCTAGGTCATGGCCTTTTTTGATACAATCGGGGAGGGAAACCCCTCCTTTCCAATTGGCACAAATATATAATTCTTGGTGGCTGAGCGGCAATATGGCCTGTTCGGCCTCAGCTTGTGCTTGGTCGTACTGGGGAATGGCTTGCGGCCAACGATAAATCTGACGATGTTTGGGGGGGGCTACGATTTGATAAGCTTCGGCCAGCTCGTGGGCTACTTTGTCGAAGATAGTCTCGTCGTCGAGGGCATAGTGTTTTGCGGCTTGGCTACCGCCTACAAAGTTGGTCAACAACACTTGGTCTTGGGGGCATTTGTTGCTAAAAATACTGCTGGCCCAGATGCTGCCCGCTGCAAAGCGCTGCTCGCGGCGGGGGTTAAGCCCACCAAAGCCATCGAGAGGGTGCTTGACAGCGCTGCGGTCATACACCAAATGTACGGCAGCCATAGGGGGGTAGTTGATTTTGGCCACAGCCTCTGAGGCTTGGGGAGCCAAATCGGCCAATAACTTGGCCGCCACCGGCGCAGGCGTAGCCAGCACTACTTGGCGCGCCTCAAGAATGCCTTCGGGTGTTTGGAGTTGGTAGTGTGTCCCAGTGCGGTTGATTGCCAACACAGGGCTATGGTACTTGATATGTCTGAGATGTTGGGCTATGCCCTGAGGGAGCGCCTGCATCCCATTTTGGAAGCTATAAGAGTGTTTGCGGCCTGTGCTTTTATTTTTGCGAAATCCTTTGATGACCGAACCATACTGCTGCTCATAAGCTTTGAGCTGTGGAAAAGTCTGTGCTACGAGTAGTTTGTCTGGGTCACCAGCATAGATACCGGCCACAAAAGGAGCTAGCGCATACTCTACAATCTCTTGCCCGAAACGGCGGCTAAAAAAACTGCTCAGAGTTTCGTTGGGAATATTTTTGACTGGCTGTTTGGTTTCACGCCAAAGTTGATACTTGGTTTTCCAGCTAAAGAAGTTGTTCCAAAGCAAATCTTTCGGGCCAGACGGTAGCTTGCGGTAGCGCCCCCGACGGTAGATATAGCGGTGTTGGCTTACGGCAGCTGCTGGGAGCAAGGCTTCGGCCAAGCCCCACTCTTGTATCCATTGAAGTGTTTGGGGGTCTGCCAAGATAGAGTTAGGGCCTACTTCAAATAAATAGTTTCCTTCTTGGATAGTTTGAATATAGCCCCCTACACGGTCAGAGGCTTCTAACAACACATAGTCTTGTTGGTTTTTTTGAAGGAAGTAGGCCAAGCTCAAGCCCGAAATACCTGCACCGATAATGGCTATCATATAGAGGGTGGTTTTGCTTCTATGAGGAAAATAAAAAGTACAGCCACTTGCCCAAACCCCCTTGATGGCTTCCAAACACATTGTTTGGGGAGGCATTGTGTCAGTATCTGGCCAAGGAGGCCACACGAATACCACAATTTTGCAAATCTCCAACAGTAGGGACAAAGGCTAACGAGCTTACAAAATAAATAGATATTGCTGAGGTAAAGAAGTTTTTAACTTTTTTTGTAGGTCGACTGTTATGCATTAAGGAGGCATTCAAAAAAAACTACCCCATTATTTGTTGAAGCATCCCTCCTGTGCTATAAGAACTTCACCCCCTTCGGGATATGGAATCATTGAAATAAAGAACATTCGAAGAAACATCCAATATCACCCTGAGGTCTTCTATGGAAATGGGGAAGTTATTTATTACCCTCGATTAGGACGTTGAGCGGCTGTGTCGAAAGCCCCAAACCAGCATATCGTCAATGGGCTGCTCGTGGCCTTGTGTCATCCAAGTTTCGATATATTCGGCAAGTGCGGCTGTTTGTTGGGCTGCTGGCAATAAGGCCACACGGGTAAGCAACTGCTTGAAGCGTTCCTTGCCTAGTTTTTTGTTTTCAGTCCCTCCAAATTGGTCAAGGTAGCCGTCAGAGGTCATATAAAACCACGTATCGGGCGGCAAGTCGTTTAAGGCCAAAGTATGTTGTTCAAACGCTGCGGTGGGGCTTGCGCCTCCAATAGAACGCCGTGTCCCTTTTAGCTCTCTGACTTGAGAGTCAGTAACGACAAAAAGGCTGTTTTTGGCTCCGGCAAAGCGTAGTGTTTGCTGGTCTTTGTCAATGACACATAAACTGACATCCATGCCGTCGCGGTTGCGGCTTTGGCCTTGTTTGAGGGTACGGTATACGCCCTTGTGTAAGGCCGAAAGAATGACCTCGGGCTGTGCTAAGGCATCTGTTCGGGAGATTTCATTCAAGATCTCCCCACCCAACATACTCATCAGAGCTCCGGGTACGCCGTGCCCCGTACAGTCTACCACTGCCAAGGCAATGTGTTGTGCTGTATGGCTCATCCAGTAGAAATCACCACTGACCACATCGCGTGGGCGATAAAACACAACACTCTGGGGCAATACCTCTGCGATATTTTCCTCACTTGGCAAAAGCGCCTGCTGGATACGCTGGGCATAGTCGATACTGGCATTGATATTGGCATTTTACGCGGCCAAGTCGGCGGTAGAGGCCTTGAGCGCCTGAGTGATATGGAAATTTTCGTAGATGCCCCGGTAGCGCATCCAGATAATAATGACCATCCCCACGCCTACCGGTGTGATGATGAGCCATTTTTGTACCCAAGCAACCCATAGCGTAGGGGAGTGAAACACAAAAATACTTCCACACAACAACACAGAGCCGACAAAGCAAATGGCTGCGTGCTTCCAGTGCCAAACCGTTAGTAGGGCAAAGGTAATATAAATGGCAATTTGTGTTTCGGTCAGAAACAGCCAGCTGTCATTGTACATACTGGCGTAGCCTACCACCAAAGCCCCCGAAACGGTAAGGGAGAAGAAGATGGTATATCCCAAAATCAGGCTATTGGCCTTGGCATAGCGCACCATCAGCCACGCGACAATGATAAGAGGAGCCGGAAGCCAGTTGCGCCACATCAATTCCCAAAACAGTTCTTGCGAAACATCATACTCCAGCCAAGTGCCCAAACTAGTGCCTCCACAATAAGTAACGATGGCAGCCAAGGCGGTAGGCTCCAGAAAACGACGGTTGATGCGTTCCTTCTCTTGAGGCCAAGCTACGGAGGTCATATTGATAGCTTGATTCATAATGGTAAGTAGTTTTTTGAGCGCTTATGGTTTATCCCCAATCAATATTGGTTTGGAATGTGTGTGTGCTGAAAATCCTTGAGAATCACGAAAATCAAATCATATGAACTTAATATAAAAACAGCCTTGAGGTACGTCAGGATAACAGCCTAGGCTATTGAGGACAGTCTTGTTGGCAATTTCCGTTTTTGTCAATGAAGAAAGTCTTGCCTTCTCGCAACACCTTGGCCAATATTTTAGGGCTGGTTTGTTTGTCTTTTTTTACTTCTACAAAATCTTCTACCCTATCGTATTGGGGCTTGATTACCCAGGTACCCTTACGGTCTATAAACCCCCACTTGCCCTCCAACCATACAGCAGCTAGGCCTTCGCTGAAATCACGTGCGCCATCATATCGGAGCGCGATGATTTCTTGTCCTTGTCGGTTGATAAAACCCCATTTGCCTTGTTTTGACACCTTAGCCAAGCCTTCATAAAAGTTGCCACCCCATTCATACTGCATCGGCACAAGCAGCTTACCCGTGGTATCGATATAGCCTACTTGTTTGTCTTTGACTACCATTGCTGCGCCCTCTTGGAAAGAGCCCGCATCATCATATTGCGCCTTGATGACTGTCTTGCCTGCTTTGTTGATAAAAGCCACCAATGAATCAGGTTTGCGCACCCGTGCCCTGTTTTGGCTAAACCAAGCAGCTTCTTCATAAACAGCCTCTATAACCAGTTGTTTTTTGGAGTCAATATACCCATACTTCCCCTTGATGCGCACCTTGGCCAGGCCTTCTGTATACACATCCACAAATTCAAAGGTAGTGGTATCGGTAGCCACGGCAAGCAGGCTATCGGCAGGGTCATAACTTTGGCCGGGGTCGCGGCGGTCTTCCATATCGGCGAGCGCATCGCTATGGTCTTCGGCGTGGCTCTCGTCCGTACTTTGAGAACGACAAGCCCACAACAGCCCGCCTAATAATAATGCGATAAAAATCCGGCTTATCGAACCACTTGCAGAAGTGTTGCGTAAAAGCAATCGTAACAAATTCTTCATAACTTTTTGGGAGTAATAGGAGTAAACACTCGTATATGTGTAGCAAATATCTCTCAAAACGAATTAATTGCTTAAAATGAGACACCACCTCCCTACCTTGGTATTGTTGTATAGTGTTTGGATGATGCTGGGGATGCCCCTCTTGTTAGCACAAACCGCCCTCAACTGGAACTTACAGTTCAGTATTCCACAAAGTTGGGAAAAAAGCCGAAAAAGCAGCCCTTATAGCCAATATTTCTCCAGCAAGAACGCAGAGGCAGTGATGGAATTGCGGCAGCTCGAAAAAGGAACCCAAGCCCAAACCAACCAGGCAATGCTACAACTCTTACAAGACTATGGCATCTCGACACAAGAGGCTGGCAGCGCTCGCCAACAAAAGCTAAACAACAACCATAACATCAGTTTTGTAAGAATCGACCATAGTGTCTTGAGAGCCACCGGCACACTCAACAAACAATACCAATGGTGGCAATTATATGTCTTTGAGATAGACCATACCCAATACCTGCTCTTTGCTTCTGAGTATTTTCAGCACAAACCTTCTATCCAAAAAGACGTAGAGGCCGTCATTTTATCTATAAAAACCTTATAGCTACTTGGTTTTAGACTCGTTATATATTGGCCTCAAAATAACAAAAACGGAACATTTGCTGCATAGCTTTTGTATTACTTACACAAGCCTAAAAATGGCAATCTCTATCTGTTTCGTATAAAAATTGACATAGACTATGAAAGACCTCGTAAGAATGCGAACTTCTCTGAGCGAAGAGGTTCAAAATATTTTGAATGAACAAATCCGCATCGAAGCTGTAGCTTCTGCCAAATATCTAGCAATGGCTTCTTGGTGTGATGAGCGCGGCTACGAAAATAGCGCCAACTTCTTCTACCACCAATCTGACGAAGAGCGCAAGCATATGCTCAAAATCTTCCACTATGTGGCCGATATGGGTGGCAAGGCTGCTTCGCCCGAAGTTGCCGGCATCAACCACGAATTTGCCTCACTGCGCGAAGTATTCGAAACTGCGCTGGAGCAAGAAATTGGTGTTACACACGCCATCAACCGTATCGTAGATACTTGCCGCAAAGTCAAAGACTTTGGTACTGAGCAGTTTATCGATTGGTTTGTAGAAGAACAACGTGAAGAAGAGTTTGTTGCCCGCCGCATCATCGAACTATTTGATGTCATTGGCGAAGAAGGACAAGGACTCTACTTTATCGACAAGGAAATTCCAAACGTAAAGTACGACGCATAAGCGGCTATTGACCAATAGGCAAAACTGCCATATATTTTCACCCACAGCGCTTGCGTTGTGGGTTTTTTGATGAATGAGCTATGCCAATAGTTGGCCATAGCAGCTGTTTTTGCGTAGAGGTATGAAGATAGTTTGATTCACCCAAAATTTTGCGCTTATGTCTTATACACATCTTCTCTACTACCTAGGGCTATGGTGCCTGATGGCCGTGGCCGCTCCCCTCAATGCCCAGCAAACAGCCCTTGCTACCAAGGGCATCAAACAGTTGCCCAACAGCACAGAGGCCTTCAAAACCTTGCGCGACCAAGTGGCCACTACGCCCCAAGGTGGGGCACAGATGTTTTTGATAGCCCTCAAGGTATATGTAGAAAACCCCGAACTAGGCGAGCAACTGCTGGTAATGGCCGTGGATATGGAGCGCTTGAGCAGCGGCAATACCTATCAGGGCTATGCCTTGGGCACTAGCGACGGCTCGCTACTGCGCCGCCAACTAGAGCAACACCCACACCTGCCCAATTCTTATTTCAAAGGCTCCAGCCCACAAAACGGGTATCAGGTAAAAACACCTCTCGACATTGAGTGTAGCAGCAATCCCTATAGCGGTGATATGGCACAGGGCAACTTCAAAGTATTTGTCAGAAGTAGTGGCGCAGACAGCCCCCGACCCTTACAAATGAAACGCAATGATAAGGGGATTTGGAAAGTAGCTGAGTGGAGCTCGGTGTTGGTGGGCATACGCCAACCAGAGCGAAAAGTTGTAGACGATTTGTAGGCCAAAGCGCCTCTAAGCCTTCCCCCAGCTAGTCTTGAGGGGCTTCATCCGCCACTGCAATCCCCATCTTGCGCATCAACTGTACGGCATTGAAGCTCTTACAAGCGCCGGGGGTGAGGCGATAGTCAAAAAGAATCTCGTCGCCGACTATCTGGCTGTTGAAGCTGTAGTTGTGGATAAAAGAATGGGTGGTTTCCATTTCGCTCAACACCAAGTCGTGTGTCGATACGATGCCACTGGCCCGTAGCTGATGGAGCTGCAAAATCAACCCGCGCGCGCCTTGGTGTCGGTCTTGGGAGTTGGTTCCCTTCAGAATCTCATCCAATAGATACAATACCGGAAGCTGAGGTTGAGCTTGCAAATGGTCAATTAGTTGGCGCAGGCGCTTGAGCTCAGCATAAAAAGACGAAATGTTCTCCTCTAGGGAGTCTTGGGTACGCATAGAGCTAAAAACCTGACAAACACTCAGGCGCATTTGCGAAGCCAATACCGGCGCGCCACAAAGCGCCAATACGGTATTGATACCCACAGTGCGTTGAAAGGTGGTTTTGCCCGACATATTGGCTCCTGTAATGAGCATCGTATGGCCGATACCCTGCAAGCGCATATCATTGTTAATTCGTTGACTATCAGGTATCAATGGATGTGCCAATGCCTTAGCCTCCCATACAAAATCAGTCTCGGTATCAATCGTGGGCAAAGTCCAAGTGGGATTGGCATACCAAGCTCCGGCAAGGCTGGTAAGGGCTTCCCATTCGCCCATTACCTGCCACCATTGTGCTACTTGGCTGCGGTTTGCTTCTTTCCAACGCTCCAAACGCCGGACGCTGTGGATGTCCCACAGGAACAGGCCATTGGCCAAAATTGTGAACCAAGGGTTATTGCGTTGGGAGAGCAAGTAGGCTGCGTAGGCCAATCGCTTGATTTGGATAGAGGCTGCGCCAGTACCTTTGCCCAAGCTTGCTTGGTACTGTCGGACAAGCGGCACATCGACCTCAGCCGCTTCTATGCAAGCAAAAACCTGTGCGTATTCGCGCAAGGCATCAACGCTAGGGTCGATTTGCTCATAGAGGGTTGTTATTTTTTTGAATTGAGGCAGTAGCAAGCTAAAATTGATGGCTACCGGCAGTAGTAGCGGATAATACCCCCACCACAGGGTAGCTATGAGGCAAGCAACAGACAACAAGCTCATTAGCCAAGGCACAACGCGCCAAAAACTACTGTTGAGCCACACAGAGGGTGTATTTAACCATTCGTTGAGCGCCGCCACGGCTTCCATATCTGCGCTAGCGTGTTTGCCCCGTGCTTCAGCTTCTTGGCGTAGGTCTACGGCCTCGCGTAGGGCGCTGAGAGCCTCTTGACGTGCGCTGATAGCCTCGGTAGTGGCGGGGGCTTGTAACCAAGCTGCCAAGGTCTGTGCCCCAAAAGGGCTCGTACTTCGGTTGAGCCATTGGTAGAGCGAACGCCTACCAAAAATATCTAAGTCGGAGGTATAGGGGTGTTTGGCATCTACAAAAGCAGCTCCATCGGGCAGGCTTGCCCAGTTGTTTTGGAGGCGATCAAGCTCTGTTTGGTTAATGGCAGCCAAAAATCGCAAGTGATTGCGTCGATAAAGCACTTGTTGGTGCCAGCGCATCAGCCCAATAAAAGCGCTCAAACCTACCAACAACACCAGCCCGGCTGTTCCCCAAGTCGTTTGCCAGCCTAACCAACCGACACCGATGGCCGTGGCCAAAAAAACCACCAGCCGCAGCCCCGCAACGAGGTTATAGCGGGCTTGCGCTTGTTGGGTTTGTGCTTGAAACTGTTGGAGACGTTGTTGGAATATCGCTTGGGGCATTGCTTGGGAGATGAGTGTTAGAGGGCTGTCGGGCTTAGGCCAAATAAACCCTGCCAACACACCGAAGGCTGTCGCCGTGGGTGTGTTGGGAGGCCAGATAAATCAATAGGTTTATTCAAACCCCAAAATCTTGAGCATTGCCTCGCTGTTTTGCTCTTCCGAGAAGAGGGCTTTGGAGAGGCTGCCATCAGGCTTGCGGTCGATAACGACATGCTTGGGCGCAGGAATGAGGCAGTGTTGGATACCCCCATAGCCGCCAAGCGATTCTTGGTATGCACCAGTATGGAAAAAGCCGATATACTGCTTCTCCTCATTATGAATCATAGGCAAGAACACTTCAGAGCTGTGTGCTTCGGAGTTATAATAGTCCATCGAGTCGCAAGTCAGGCCACCGAGGTTGACACGGTGGAAGGGGTTGTCCCAGTTGTTGATGGCTAGCATAATGTACTTTTGGTTCAGCCCCCACACATCAGGTAGGTGTGTGATGAAAGAGCCATCTACCATATACCACAGTTCTTTGTCATTTTGAAGCTTTTGGTCGATGACAGAATAAATCAAGGCACCACTCTCGCCTACCGTAAAGCTACCAAACTCTGTGAAGATATTGGGCGTGGGTACGTTGTTCTTCTTGCAAATCCACTGGATGTTTTCGATGATTTGCTCGGCCATATACTGGTAGTCATATTCAAATTGCATCGAGGTTTTGATAGGGAAGCCGCCGCCAATGTCGATGGTATCCAGCTCGGGGCATACTTTCTTGAGCTCACAATACTTGTATACAAATCTGCTCAACTCGCTCCAGTAGTAGGCGCTGTCTTTGATGCCGGTATTGATGAAAAAGTGCAGCATCTTGAGCGAATACTTGGGGTTGTTCTTGATTTTATCAAAATACAACCGAGTAACATCATTGTAACGAATACCCAAACGCGAGGTGTAAAAGCCGAAGTTTGGCTCCTCGTCAGAAGCCACACGGATGCCCAAACGGATATGCTCTGCTGTAGAGGCATCATATTGGTCTATTTCGGCCAAATTATCCAAAATCGGCACACAGTTCAAGCCCATATCCAGTATCTCACGGATGTATTGGGTATAAAGTGGGCGCTTGAAGCCATTACAAATCACGTAAGTATCTTTCGTGATTTTGTTACTTTTGTACAAATGTTTGACGATAGGAATATCATAAGAAGAAGACGTCTCAATATGCACATCGTTTTTCAAACTCTCTTCCAACACAAACTTGAAGTGCGAAGCCTTGGTACAATAACAGTAGACATAGTCCCCCTGATAGTTGTACTTTTTCATCGCATCTTTGAATATTTTTTTGGCATATTGAATATGTTCACTTATCTTGGGCAAATAAGTAACCTTGAGAGGAGTACCGTACTCCTCGATGATGTCCATCAAGGGAATATTGTTGAAGAACAGCTCGTTTTGCTCAACCTTAAACTCTTTCGTAGGGAAATCGAACGTCTGCTCAATCAAATCAATGTAACTTTTCATCGTAAAGGTAAAGGGGGGGATTGCAATGAAAGACCAACTATCGTAAAACAGGACAAATTTATTAATAATGCAAGTGAATCAATAATAAACCCACAGCTTTTTTATGAAACAGGATGCTAAGCAGAAACAGGCCATTCAGGTGGCCTCCGAAATCAGTACACTTAAGCGGGTGATGATACACAGCCCCGACAGCGGGCTGGGCAAGGTAGTGCCCTCAAAAGCACAGGATTGGCTCTTTGAAGACATCATCCACCTCGACAAAATGCAGCGCGAAGAGTATGACCTATACATCAAGCTACTGCTTTACTTCCTTGACCCTGAGAAAATCAGGGGTAGAGAAGCGGAGATTGATGACCCAGCCAATAACCGTGCTTTCTATAAACCCGACAACCCAGCCTATTTTTGCTCCGACAAGGTGGTCGAGCCGCAATTTTTACTCTCCGAGATTTTAGAAAATCCAGAACTGCGTGTGAAGCTAGTATGTTCGGTGTGTGCGGTCGAAAAATGTACTTACGAAGTACAAGAGCAGCTGCTACAGCTACCAGCCAAGGATCTGGCCAAAACCATCATCTCAGGCTCTACGCCTGAAGGTAAGATGATTTTCCCGCCCGTACCCAACTTTATCTTCACCCGCGACATTGGTATTGTCATCAACGACCATATCTTGCTCAACAAGCCTGCCAAGCGGGTACGTCTGCGCGAAGCCCTGATGATGAAGTACATCTTTTTCAACCATCCTGCCTTTGCTGAATACCGAAATAAAATCATAGAGCTGTCCGAAGACGAGCAGCACTTCTTCCTCAGCGACGAAGACAAAAAGGACTACGAAGTTACCCTCGAAGGAGGCGATGTGATGACCGTCGCCCCCAACCACGTACTAATCGGATGTAGTGAGCGGACTTCTGAGCACGCCATCAATCAAGCCATTGCGATTCTGTTTGACAAAAAAATTGTGGATAAGGTAACGGTCATCCAGATTCCGCCGCGTCGCGATTTTATGCACATCGATACCGTCTTTACACAAGTCAAGCGCAACGTATGGGTGCTGTTTGACAAGATTTTTCACCAAGACGAAATCAAGGGCTACTTCCGCAAAGACGAGCCGGACATCGAGGACGACAAGGTCAAAATCATCCAGTTCCACCGTGAGCGCAGCGAGCCCCGTATGTTCGATAAGATTGAGCAGCTGCTCGAAGACGTAAGCCGTACTGACTTGGGCGCTACCGAACCTGTCCGCTTTATTTACTCCGGCGGCGGCGAGCCGCTCTATGCCTCACGGGAGCAATGGACAGATTCTTGCAACGTGCTTGCCCTCAAAGAAGGGGTAGTGATTGGCTATGATCGCAACACCAAAACCGCAGAGGCATTTGCCCAAGAGGGGTTTCGTGTGGTAGAGGCCGCCACCTTATTGCAAGAGTTGGCCAAGGGCTTACAGCCTGATAACATCACTGATACGCTCATCTTGTTGCCCTCTGCCGAGTTGTCGCGTGCGCGTGGTGGCTCACACTGTATGAGTATGCCGCTCCTGCGCGATACCTTGCGCTAAACATAGGTACTAGAAGCAGACTCATCCGCTCGACAGATATCCATTAAGAAGGCGCCCCCAATCATCAGTATTGGGAGCGCCTTCTTGTCTATTGGATGAGCCACAAACGGACGAATCGATGGCTTGAGTCAATCCCTGACTAAATTCTCCAAATACATTTTTCTTGGATGGGTTTGCGGGCATTATCTGGTATTTCTACCTCATAATGTCCGACCATCACAAAGCCCATCAGGAGATCTTCTTCGCCCAAGGGAAGCCCAGCCCATTCAAAAAAAGGTACTTTGGCTGGAGCCAAGTTTGTGATTCCTCCCGTACTCCAAAATGCGCCCAAACCATAGGCCGCAGCCGTGAGGAGCATATTTTGTACAGCACAAGATACAGCCGCAATCTCTTCATACTCGGGCAGCAGTTTTTCGTGGCGCTTGAGTGCGATGGCAATTGCATAGGCTGGGCTGCTGAAATTGACCAAAACCTTGTCGTACTTGGCCTGATCAAAAGCCTCAGCAGGGGTATGAAGCTTGTATTGCTCAGCCTGAAATTGTGCCAAAGCCTCTAGTTGTGAGCCGCCAAAAACGACAAACCGCCAAGGCTCTGTTTTGCGGTGGTTGGGAGCCCAGTTGGCATTTTCGAGCATCTGCGCAATGATTTCTTGGTCTACAGCTTGGCGGCTGTATTGTTTGGGATATACCGAGCGGCGGCTACGGATGAGGGTATTCAGGTCTTGGGGGGTTGTCATGAGGGTATTTTGGGTTAGGGAATCGGCAGTGATATATTGCCTGAAACCCCTATTTGGCGCTAAAAGTTCGGCTAGTCAGCCACTCGAAACGGCCAGCAGACCCTAAAGCCCACATCTGATTCACGGCTTTGGGGGGTGAGTGCGCCCCGGTTGTGGAGGCGCAACTGAGGCAGGTCGTGTTTCCAGCCTCCCCCCCTGATGACACATTGTGTAGCCGTTTGGTCGTTTAGAGGGTTTTCTTCGGGGCTGCGGGCATAGAATTTTGCGTGGTAATAGTCTGCACACCATTCCCACACATTCCCGCTCATATCAAACAAGCCTAGGGCATTGGGTTGTTTTAAGCCTACAGGTTGTGGGTTTCGGCGGCTGTTGCGGCTATACCAAGCTACACTATCAGGGGTGGCGCTACCGGCATAGAGGCTGGGGTGTTGGTGAGTGCCCCCTTGGGCGGCATATTCCCATTCGGCCTCGGTAGGCAGCCGCCCGCCAATCCATTGGCAGTAGCCGGCAGCTTCAGCCCAAGTAACCCGCACTACCGGATGTGTGGGGCTGCTCCAAGTCGGTTGAGCCGGCATAGCCAACCCAGTTTGTTGGCAGTAGTATTCAAATTGTTCAACGGTAATTTCGTGTTTACTGAGCGCGAAACTACGGATATCGACCTTGTGCTCTGGCCGTTCATCGACCTCACCTTGGCGTGTGCCCATCACAAAGCTACCTCCTTCTACGACCACCATCGCAGGGCGAAGCCCCTCAGGTATAGCCAGCCACGCCTCCGGCGCAGGCATTTGCGCCCAAAGGTGTGTGGAAAACAAAACAAGCCAAGTAATAAACAGCAAGTGGCGGATATTGGGCGAGGGGTGAAGGATGTTGATGTATGCGCAAATCATATTGGAGGAGTGTGGGTGATTTATTTCAATGTTTGTGCAGCCCATTGGCTAATGGCTTTGGCTTGGTATGATGTTTTGGAAACGCCATTGCCCAGTGCTTCCCATTGGAACAAGCCATAGCTGCCTATGGGGCGATAAAACACCGTTTGGATGCCATCGAGGGCTTCGTTTAAAGGCTGCCAACAAGATTGTACCCAAGTTTGTGGGTCTTCGGGAGCTGCCTCTAAGGTATTGACAAACCATCGGGGCTGTTCCTGAGTGTCTTTCCGCAATATCCAAATCAGGTATTGTGGCGTTTGGGTATCCAGAGGGATGATATCAACGGCAGCGCTACGGCTTGGCAGCAGGGCTTGTAAGCTGCGCCAATCGGTGAGAGGCTGATGACGGGAAGCAAACAAGGGCGAGGCATTGCTGAGTTGTTGCGCAAGGGCGGTTACGGTCTTTTCCCAAGCCTCGGCTTCTATACCTTGGGCTTTGAGGGCTTCGGTGCTGAAGCTGGCATAATAGCTTTGCCGTTGTTTGAGTTGCTCCCATTGGGCATAGCGAGCCTGTTGAGCAGGTTCGAGGGCTAGGGCATAAGGCGCAGCCGCCTGTTGTTGTCGCCAGTAGGCCAGCAAAAGCGATGTGGCTTCTGGCGCATCTTTACCCTGTGAGGCCACCCAAGCGGCATATTGAGTGATATACTGCTGAAGCGCCAAACGAGCCGGCTCATCTTGTTGATGATAGCAGTAGTGGCGGTTGTCTAGGCTGCGCCAAATGGCCTGAGCCATCAAGTGATAGTGTTGCCCGATATCGGCTGTGGAGGCATTTTTTTTACGCTCTGCTAACACAGCGCGGGCACTGTGTAGCGGTATCCATAGGGAGTCCGCAGTAGCTGATTTTTCGAGTAAGCCAGCAGCCGCACCCAAGAGGGGCTCGGCTTTACTGTCTTTGTTGGTGCGCAGATGGTATTGCGCCAAGGCTAGGGTTGTAGCGGCCTGTAGCGGCGTATGGGCTAAGGTTTTGGCTAACTGAGCGGCTTCTTCCAACAAAGCCAAGGTCTGTTTCTCGTCTTTGAGCCCTTCAGTACTTGTTGCTATGCCCAAAAGTGCCTGTATATATGATGTTGTAGGAGCTTTATTTTTTTGCCAATAAGCCGTAGCCGCTTGGAGATTTGGCAATATCCAAGCAGCAGACTCGGGCACTTGGACAGCTTGAGCCAACAGCTGGAGCGTGTGTGGGTGTCCTGCTCCATAACGCAAAGCACTGGTTTCTAGCAAAGACTGCCAATATGCGGGTGTGGGGCTGTGCCTTACCAAACCTTTGAGTGCTTGTAGATAGTAGTTGTCAAGGGTTTTGTGGGGCTGGCTATGCACATACAGCTGTTGATAAGCCGCAGGGGTGGATTGTGTTTGGGCAGACAGCCACATCTTGGCTTCAGCCAGTTGGTAGGGGCTGTTGTCGATGGCGTTGAGCTGCGCCCACAGCGGGGCAAATAAGTCGGTCTGCTTGGTGTCGAGATACCATTGCGCAGCTGCCAAACGCGCCTCAAGGTAAAGCGTGTGCTGTGCTGTCAACAAGGTGTCTGTTGCTTGCAATAGTCTGCTATACAGTTGGTTGGTTCGAGTATATGCGCGCCGCTCTGCCCATACCTGTGCCCACTGGAGGAGGGCTTGTAGGTAACTGATGTCCTGCGCCGACAAGGTGGATTGGTAGATTTCTAGGTTTTTTTGGAAGGCATCCTCGGCGCGGTCGCGGCGGGCTGTTTGATAAAAGAAGCGTTCTTGTGTAAAGAGCGCCTCTGCGATACCCTTAGGGTATTGGAATTGCTGTGCTTGGCGAGTTTCGAGCAGGGTATTGAGCAGGGGCTCGGCCTCGTCTAGCTGTCCGGTTTGGAGAAGTTGCCTACAGAGTGCATCAAGCGTGGCTAAGTACTGACGGTGCTGTGTGCCCAGCAGATTTTGGTAAATGCCCAAAGCCAGCCGAAGTTGTTCTATAGCCAATGGATAAAAGCCCAATTGCGCAGCCAATGCGGCTTGTTGAGACAAGAGCTCAGCCAAGGTTTCGGTCGGTTTGTCGACTTGTTTTTGGTAAATGCGCACTGCTTCCGAGGCCTTGTCATAAGCCTCCTGGTATTGTCCGGTAATGTGAGCCGCTTGCGCCCATTCGGCCAAGAGCAAGGCATAAGATACCTCGTTCTTGCCCCATTGTTTTTCTATCAGAGGCCAATATTGCTGATATAGCTGTGTGCCTTGGGCATACTGTCGGAGTGCATAAAAACTTTGGATGCGCTGTAGTTGTAATTTATAAAACCTGAAATCTTGGTTTTGGGCTTGTTTTTGGAGTAGTTCGGTAGCCTCTTGTTGTAGACGTAGTGCTTCGGCGTGGTGCTGTTGTTGGGTGTTGAGCTGAGCCAGCTCCAGTAGTGCATCTACAAAGTTATCGGGCGGGGTTTCGGCTTGGCTGTAGATATCGAGTGTCTGGGCATACATAGCAGCAGAGGCGCTGGTGTTGCCGGTGGTTTGTTTGAGCTTAGCCATATTTTTCAGGGCTTGCGCATATTCTGCCGACTGTACCCCCCGGGTGTTGGTCAGTGCTTTCAGAATCTCCTCATAATACGGCTCAGCCTCTTGGTAGGCACCCATCGCAAAATGCGCCTGCGCCAACGCCTCGATTGTCTGGAGGTAGATAGGGTGTGTGCGCCCTGGTGTTTGGCGGTAGATATCGGCGGCTTCGCGGTAGAGCTTGATGGCTTCTGCATATTGGCTTGTCTTGAGGCTGAAATCAGCCTTGGCTACTAGCGAAGCAGCATACTCCATATTGCGTAGCCCCAAGGATTTCTGTACCTCTACGGCTTGTTGATAGTAGTTTTCGGCTTCGGTATAGCGATAAGTGGCCTTACACAAGTTTCCCATGGCTTGGAGTGCCTCAGCGTGGCCGGCGCTTTTGCCCTGTTTAATTTTTTGGCGAATATCAAGCGACTGCCGGTAGTAGCGTTCGGCATCGGAGTAGTTGGCCTGCGCTAAGTATATTGTTCCGATGCTTTGTAATGTTTGGGCATACGCCTCACTTTGAATACCAGTAGCATATTGACGAATTTTGAGTGTACGCTCAAAAATCTGTACAGATTGCTCCATTTTGCCTGTCGCATAGAGATAATAACCATAGTTGTGCATAAAATCGCCCAAGGCAGGGCTGTTTTTACCCAATACGGCTTCGGCCTGAGGGAGCAGTATTTCGGCCAAAGCCACTGCCTCGGCATAGCGTTTTTGCTTGGCCGCTTTGGTCATTTCGTCGTAACGGAGCTTGAAACTGTCTTGACCAACAAGTCGTTGGGCAAATAACAGGGCCATACCGAAGAACAAGATTTTGTACAAATCGTTGATTGTATAGATTCGCCAACTCATAAGTGTGTGTATTAGCATAATTATGGATGATTAAGCCGCCTCAGAGTTCAATGAACTATCGTAATTAGGTAAAAAAGCTAAAAAAATATTGCACATCAAAGATAATAAAGGTATAGCTTTTGATGTTTTGCCACAAACACATAAATTTCCAACAAATCTTACTTGTGTTGGCTTCTTCTAAACTAACGACGAACTGTGCTAAATCTTTTATATCCAACTTGTCGTAAAATACAAATAGTAACTTTTTGCCTCGTGGCCGGAGTGTTTTTACCGTTTTTGCTTAGTGATGTATGAAAAAGATAGAATATAAAGTCATCCCCAAACCATTTGCCCCTGACGATCCGGCCTTTTATCAAGAAGAGCAAGAAACGATTGAGCGCGAAGAAGCCTCTGGATGGCAGTTAACAGAACGTAAGCACCGCCCTCACAAAGAGGAGGTGATTTTTGTGTTTCAACGTGAAATACCCCCAACGTCACAAGAGTAAGGCTGCTTGCTTGAGCAAATGTACCCAGCACAGTGTGCTAGGGCCAACCTTATCTGGCAAGCAAGGTATAATCTGATTGTTGCAAAACTAAACTTCCACGAGCTTTGTTTTGGGGGTAGTTGTGCTCCCACTGTTGTAGTTTTACGCTGTGGCAAGTTGGGTGCAGTTATTTTTTTCTACTTTTGCACCCGAAAGAGCGTTTATACCTCCCCTCCTGTTCAAAAACTATGTTAGTCGAAGTTTTAAAATCCAAAATACACCGTGTCAAAGTTACGCAAGCCGAACTACACTATGTAGGCAGCATCACTATCGATGAGGCTTTGCTCGAAGCGGCACAAATGTTTGAAAATCAAAAAGTTCAGATTGTCAATATTGACAATGGTGAGCGCATTGAGACTTATATCATCAAAGGCAAACGTGGCTCTGGTGAGATTTGCCTCAACGGCCCTGCGGCGCGTCGTGTGCAGGTTGGAGATACCATCATCATCATTGCCTATGGTCTGTTACCTTTGGGCGAAGCCCAGAGCTACAAGCCGGTAGTCATTTTCCCGGATGAGCACAACCGCGTCTAGGGTCTTTATTACTGAGGAATAGCTTCCTCTCCACCAACACTGTTTATGCATCGCTACCTTTCGACAGTTTTGCGGTATTTGCTCTCTTTAGGGCTTGCTGTATTTTTGATGTACTATGCCCTGCGACAAATTGATTATCGCTCGGTATTGGCAAGCTTTGTAGAAGCCAACTACGCGTGGATTTTGGTATCGGCAGCGATGGGCGTACTCAGTCATCTTATCAGAAGCCTACGATGGAAAATGTTGCTCTCTCCCTTGGGTTATCACCCTAGCCTAGGGCAAGTTTTTACAGCAGTGATGGGTAGCTATGTGGTCAATTTGGTTATTCCCAGAGGGGGCGAAGTATACCGCTGTGCGGTATTGATGCGCAGCGCCAAAGTACCCGTTACTGTCAGTCTGGGAACACTCATCTTAGAGCGCTTGATTGATGTACTCATCCTAGGAGCAATGATTGGCAGCTTGTTTTTGGTAGAGTTCAGCCGTTTTTGGGGCATTATTGAGCAGGTACTTCAGCCCAAGCTTCAGGCCTTGGGCTTGTCCAGCAGTGCGTTGTTGCTGTTTCCATTAGCATTGTTAAGCTTAGGCCTCGCTTTTTGGCTATGGCTGCATATGCGCAAACGTCTTCAGGCCTGGCAGTTTTATGTGCGCGTAGAGCAATGGCTACAGGAGGTCTTCAAAGGGCTGCAAAGCATCCGTCAAGTCCCCAATAAAGCACTTTTTGTGCTTTATTCGCTCAGTATTTGGGGCTTGTACTTGGGGATGGCCTATGTGCTCTTCTTTTGTTTTGAGCATACTTCCGGCTTGTCGCTTTGGGTGGCGTATGTCAGCTTTGTGGCAGGAGCCATCGGAATGGCGGCTCCCGTACAAGGAGGCATCGGTGCATACCACATGCTCGTCAGTTGGGCATTTGAGAACACTGGACTGAGCGGGCAAGAGGCCATTGTGATGGCCACCTTTATGCATACCATCCAGACAGTGGTTGTGATGGTGGCCGGAGGTTGCACTTTGTTGATTTCTGCCCTATTTTTACAAAATCACCCACAGCCCAAACCCACGTATGCCGACAAAAATTAAAATTTATCCCAGCCCATCCGCGCTGCGTCCGTTGCTTGCCCAGTGGCAAAGCCAAGGCGAGCAGGTGGTTTTTACCAATGGGTGTTTCGACATTCTGCATTTAGGCCATATTGATTATCTCGAAAAAGCCCGCGAACTGGGGCAGCGACTCGTAGTAGGGCTCAATACGGATGCCTCTGTAGCAAGGCTCAAAGGCCCCAAGCGCCCAGTAGTGCCCGAGCACGCCCGCGCCCGACTGATAGCCGCCTTGGCTTTTGTTGATGCAGTGGTGTTGTTTGAGGAAGATACCCCTCTGACACTTATCCAAACACTACAGCCTGATATCTTGGTCAAAGGGAGTGATTATAGTGTAGACAATATCGTTGGCGCGGCAGAGGTCTTGGCCAATGGAGGGCAGGTACTGACTATCGACCTTGTGGATGGCTTTTCGACCAGCTTAATCATCGACAAAATCAGAGACGCTTACCGTGTATGATGCCGTTAGCCCTGCGCGAAGCGTGGTGCATCGCCCGCAAATCTAGCGTTCGGAAGCTTTACAACGCCTATCGACTGCGCCGTAGTTATGAGCACTCGCGCAAGTTGGGTAAGTCCCTGCACCAAGGTTTGCCCCTAAGCCTTTCAATAGAGCCTACCACTGCTTGTAACCTGCGCTGCCCAGAGTGTATCAGCGGCCTAAGGAGCTTTACCCGCCCCACCGGAATGCTCCAAAAGCAGATTCTCAAGGCTGTGCTCGATGAGCTGGACGAGTATTTGCTGTATCTCAACTTTTATTTTCAGGGGGAGCCTTTTCTCAACCCTAGTTTCTTGGAGCAGGTAGGAGAAGCTGCCCAACGAGGCATTTTCACCTCTACTTCTACCAATGGGCATTACCTCAACTCCGAAATGGCAGAGGCTGTGGTGCGCTCCGGGCTAGACAAGCTCATCATTTCGCTCGATGGTACTACACAAGAAACGTATGCCCAGTATCGTGTAGGGGGGCAGATTGACAAAGTACTGGAAGGTACTCGGCAAATCATCGAAGCCAAACGACGACTGCGCAGCGCCTCTCCCTTGGTGGTATGGCAGTTTTTGGTGGTACGCCCCAACGAACATCAAATCGAAGAGGCGCGCCAAATGGCAAGAAAGCTAGGCGTAGATGGAATCGTGTTCAAAACAGCACAGATTTATGACTATGCCCAAGGCTCTCCCCTCATTCCTACCAATACACGCTACTCACGTTATCGCCCGCTGGGCAATGGGCAATATGCCCTCAAAAACGCCCTTGATGATCATTGCTGGCGAATGTGGAGCAGCTGTGTCATTACTTGGGATGGGCGTGTAGTGCCTTGTTGTTTTGACAAAGACGCGCAGCATAGCCTTGGCAAGCTCCCTCAAGAAAGTTTCCGAAGCTTGTGGCAAGGAGAGGCTTACAACCATTTCCGGCAACTAATTCTGAGCAACCGCTCACAAATCGATATCTGCCAAAACTGCACCGAGGGTAGTAAGGTCTGGGCTTAGGCTTTGTTTTTGAGCAGCTCTTTGTATTTGGCCAACTCATCGCGCAGGTGTGCGGCTTCGATAAAGTCAAGGTCTTTGGCAGCTCGCTCCATCGCTTTCTGGGTGTTTTTAACGAGTTGTTCCAGCTCCGTCTTGTTCATATACGAAGTTACAGGGTCGGCAGCCAGAGCAGCACTATAACCTTCCATTTCGTAGGATTGGGGGCTTGCCTTGCGGTCGGCCACAAGTGTTTGCCCCATAATGGCTTCTTTTGATTTTTTGGGTGTGTAAGGGGTGATATTGTGCAAGACATTGTACTCGTGCTGTACTTTTCGGCGGCGCTCGGTTTCGTCCATGGCGCGGCGCATCGAGTCCGTAATCTTATCGGCATAGAGGATAACGCGGCCTTTTTCATTACGGGCAGCGCGGCCAATGGTCTGAATGAGCGAACGCTCATTGCGCAAGAATCCCTCTTTGTCTGCATCCATAATAGCAACCAAGCTCACCTCGGGCAGGTCTAGGCCTTCGCGCAAGAGGTTTACACCTACGAGTACATCAATGATACCAAGCCGCAGCTCGCGCAGGATTTCTACCCGTTCCAAGGGCTTGATGTCGGAGTGGATGTACTGACAGCGAATATCGAGCTTGGTGAGGTACTTGCTCAGCTCCTCAGCCATACGTTTGGTGAGGGTGGTAATCAGCACACGGCCTTCGTCTTCGAGGGTACGGCTGACTTCTTCGAGTAGGTCATCAATCTGATTGACACTGGGGCGCACCGATATTTCGGGGTCTATCACGCCCGTAGGGCGGATGAGTTGTTCTACAATCACCCCTTCAGAGGCTTGCAGCTCGTAGTCGCCCGGAGTAGCACTGACAAAAATTACTTGGTTGACTAAGCGTTCAAATTCCTCAAAATTCAGCGGGCGGTTATCGAGTGCCGAGGGTAGTCGGAAGCCGTGTTCTACCAAGGAAATCTTGCGGGAGCGGTCGCCGCCATACATCCCCCGTATTTGTGGGATGGTTACGTGACTTTCATCGATGACAAGCAGGAAGTCGTCGGGGAAGTAATCAAACAAACAAAAAGGGCGTGTGCCGGGCTTGCGGCGGTCAAAATAACGGGAGTAGTTTTCGATACCGGAGCAGTAGCCTAGCTCTTGCATCATCTCTAAATCAAACTCTGTACGTTCTTTGATGCGCTCGGCTTCTTCGCGCTTACGCTCTTGCTCAAAAAATTGAATCTGCTTGACGAGGTCGTCTCTAATTTCGTTCATTGCCGTGTGGAGGGTCTCTTGCCCTGTTACGAAGAGGTTGGCTGGGAAAATGGCAATGGCTTGCTCTTCGGCCAACTTTTGATTGTTGCTGGGGTTGATGCGGTGGATGGCTTCTACTTCATCACCAAAAAAATAAATGCGGTAGGCAAAATCATCATAGGCTACAAAAATATCTACGGTATCGCCTTTGACTCTAAAATTACCCCGCATAAAATCTCCCTCAGTACGGCTATAAAGGATGTTGACCAAGGCATACAAAAGCTGCTGTCGGTTGATGAGATCCCCTACGGCTAGACGCAGCACGTTTTTGCCAAATTCTTCGGGGTTGCCAATACCATAGATACAAGAAACTGAGGCAACCACCAGTACATCGCTTCGCCCCGAAAGCAAGGAAGATGTGGCGCTAAGGCGCAACTTTTCGATTTCATCATTAATAGCCAGCGCCTTCTCAATATATGTCCCTGTGGTGGGCAAATATGCCTCCGGTTGGTAGTAGTCGTAGTATGAGATAAAATACTCTATCGCATTGTTGGGGAAAAACTGTTTAAACTCTCCGTAGAGCTGTGCTGCTAGGGTTTTGTTATGGCTCAGCACTAAGGTCGGTCGGTTGATTTGGGTTATTACGTTGGCGACGGTAAAGGTCTTGCCCGAGCCTGTTACACCTAATAAGGTCTGGGCGCGTTCTCCTTTGCGTAGGCCTTCGACCAATTGGCGGATGGCGGCGGGCTGATCACCAGTAGGTTGATAATCTGAAACGAGTTCAAACATTGCGTTATACTTTTGGTATTATCTCCGAACAACGAAGATACGGCTTTTGTTTGAGAGCACAAAAATAATGTTTTTTGAATATTAGAGTGCGATTTTATGTACTTAAAAAACAATCATAAACAACTGTATATAAGGCTATTAGCTTTGTTTTTTAGTATAAAAATACGTCTTTTTGCTTTGGTTATGAATATGATTTTTTGTATTTTTACTTATTAACTAAAAGCAAAAACAATGGGTCAATTCAGCAGAGCAGCTGCCAATTCGAGCGGCATTGTATCAGTTAGTTATGATGCCTTTTGCGAGGTGTTAGAAATCATTTTCAGCCATGGCGGTATCTACGAGTATAGCCGTGTACCGGCTCCGGTGGTCAAGGCTTTGCGCCAAGCCAAGTCTCCTGGGGTATATTTCAATGAGTATATCCGGCCTTACTATACCTACCGCAAGGTGCGGGACTAGGCGAGGTAGAGCCAGAGCTTTAAACTTCAAAACCCCTCTTTTGGAGGGGTTTTGAGATTCACAGAAGTTGTGTGCAAAAAATAGGCTTGTCTTATTTCTTTTGAGAGCGGCGTTTTTCACCTTCGCGCTCGCCAGCCATAATCATCGCGCATCGGAAACCGATATAATCACGTTTAGCGTTTTTGTCGGCAAAGCGGCGTGTACCGGGCGACATCCAGTAGGCTACGTCTCTCCAAGAACCTCCTTTGTATACACGAGAGTTGTCGTCTACCAAAGAGTTGGAAGTATTGTCTGGGTTGTAGGGCTCTTTGCCATCACGGAATACGGTTTGTGTGGTATCAGAGCCTAGCTTAGAGTCGAGTAGTTTTTGGCGACGCACAGGGTTGAGGTCGTTGACATCACGGAGAGAGTTGGGTCGGTATACGTCTTCTACCCATTCGCTTACGTTGCCGCCCATGTTGTAGAGGCCGTAATCGTTAGGGGGGTAAGCAAAGATGTACTCGGTGATGAGCGAACCGTCATTGAGCTTTCCGGCAATACCGGCATAGTCACCACGTCCGCGCTTGAAGTTGGCCAACATAAAGCCCATCGGATACTGCTTGGTGTCGTAAGGGTTACGTACGGCGTGGCCGTCCCAAGGGTATACACGTCCATTAGATTGGTTTTCGTCGTTGTATTGCGTACCTACGAGCGCTTTAGAGGCATATTCCCATTCGGCTTCAGTTGGGAGGCGGTAATCGGGAACTACGATGCCTGATTCGAGAGATGCGGCTTCGTCGTCGGGCAGTGATTCAACAGCGCTTACTTTTCCTTTTTTCTTTGCTTCTTTGGTTAGGTTGAGGTTTACAACCATTGTACGCCAGTAGCAGAAGTCACGGGCTTGTACCCAAGATACCCCTACAACAGGGAAAAAGCGGAAGCCTGGGTAGCGCAAGTAGTTGGCTACATAAGAGTCGTTGAAGGCCAGCTCAGAAGCCCAAACGGTTGTATCAGGATAGATAATTTGCGACTTGAACACGTCTGCGCCAATTTCTTGGTACAACGGCGGAATACGGTCATCGTTTTCGCCGCTCAAATAAAAAGCCATATATTCCAACCAGTGGATATTGGCAATTTCGGTTTGGTCCATAAAGAAAGACTGGATACTCACTGTACGCTCGATGTTGTCGTGTGCGTTGGTGATATCCTCCTCAGCAGAACCCATAATCATACGGCCACCTTCGATGAAGACCAAGTTAGGGGCATCGGGTTGGCCTTGATAGTCGGCTACGACAAAGCTGATGGCTCCCTCGGAGTCATCATTATACTTTACGCCGGTAACCATACTGCGTTGGCCTTTGTTGCTGACGTTCTTGCTGTTTTGGAAACCTTTATTCTTTTTACCAAAACAAGAGGTGAGCAAAAATGCGCTAAGGGCGAGCAAACATAGGTTTTTGACAAATCGCCTATTCTTATTCATACCTGTAAATGTTACTTTATTAAAACTTCTGTTATGATGCAGTGGATTGGTTTTCAAACATACTAAAAACACGAATTATGCCAAATGATTCGGAGTGATATTTTTATTGTCATTTTAGGGCATTATTTTCTAACTCAGGCTTATAACGTAGCCTGAATGTCTGATAGTATATCTCGTGCCTCTTGAATGGTTTGAATTTCGGGGATGATGAGCATCGGTTTTTGGTTGACTTCCTTGAGGCGTACCCGTTTGGGGTTGGCTTGTACAAATCGGATGACCTTGCCGAAGCGGTCGGAGGTAAAGTAAGTGTCTTTGTCCACAAAATAACCGCGTATTGTTTGGTTTTTGAGGGTTAATTTTTCAAATCCAATATGGGCTGCCAACCAACGTAGCCGCACCGTATCGATGAGGTCTGCCACTTCGGAGGGTGGGTTGCCGAAGCGGTCTATCAACCCTTTCTTGAATGCTTGTAACGAAGATTCGTCCTGAATGTTGTCTAATTGATTATAAAGGCTGAGCCTTTCAGAAATATTTTTGACATATTCGTCTGGGATGAGCAAGGAGAGGTCTGTTTCGATGTTACAATCACGGTGATTGGTGGAGAGGCCATTTTTGGCGGCTTGGAGTTCGTGCATAAACAGCTCTCGGAAGTCGGTTTCTTTCAGCTCTTGTAGGGCCTCATCTAATATTTTGTGGTACATCTCAAAACCTACATCTGATATAAAACCGCTCTGCTCGGCTCCGAGCAGGTTTCCGGCTCCTCGGATGTCGAGGTCGCGCATCGAGATTTTGAAACCGTCGCCCAAGTCCGAAAACTCTTCCAACGCCCCTAAGCGCTTGCGCGAGTCGGCGGCAAGGGTAGCGCTGGGCGGGGTAATGAGATAGCAAAAGGCTTTGCGATTAGAACGCCCCACACGCCCGCGCATTTGGTGTAAATCAGAAAGGCCAAAGGTATGCGCGCTATTGATGAGTATGGTGTTGGCATTGGGGATGTCCAAGCCCGACTCGATGATATTGGTTGAAACCAGCACATCATAGTCTCCTTCGATAAAGCGCATCATCCGTTTTTCGATTGTAGCGCCTTCCATTTGTCCGTGTACTACCCCTATGCGGGCTTCGGGCACTAGCCTGAGGATGAGATTGGCGATGCTGTCAATATCGGCCACACGGTTGTGTACGAAGTATACCTGCCCACCCCGTCGGATTTCATAACTGATAGCATCGCGCACTAGCTCTTCGCTAAACGTATGTACCTCCGTGGTTACGGGTTGGCGGTTAGGTGGTGGGGTGGCGATGATGGACAGGTCGCGTGCACCCAAGAGCGAAAATTGCAAAGTACGCGGAATGGGGGTAGCCGTTAGGGTCAGCACATCGATATGGATGCGCATTTCCTTGATTTTTTCCTTGGTTTTTACGCCAAACTTCTGCTCCTCGTCGATGATGAGCAGGCCCAAGTCCTTAAATTTCACATCCTTATTGGCTATCCGGTGAGTACCGATAAGGATTTGGGTTTCGCCCTCGGCCACACGTTTGAGGGTTTCACGTATTTGCGCAGCGGAGCGAAAGCGGTTGATATATTCGACCTTACAGGGTAGGGTTTTGAGGCGCTCTGTGAAGGTGCGGTAATGTTGCATTGCCAGTACCGTGGTGGGCACAAGCACGGCCACTTGCTTGTTGTCGCAAACGGCTTTGAAGGCCGCCCTAATGGCTATTTCTGTTTTGCCAAAGCCTACATCACCACACACCAGCCTGTCCATAGGGTATGGTTGTTCCATATCTTGTTTGACATCGGCAGTGGTCTTGGCTTGGTCAGGTGTATCTTCATACAAAAAAGAAGACTCCAACTCGGCCTGTAAAAAACTATCTTGGCTAAAAGCAAAACCGGGAGCAGCCTTGCGTTTGGCATAGAGGGCTATCAGGTCTTTGGCAATGTCTTGGACGTGTTTCTTGACCTTTCGCTTTTTATTTTCCCATTCGCCAGAGCCAAGTTTGCTAATCACGGGTGAGCTACCCTCTTTGCCACTGTATTTGGTGATTTTGTGAAGGGAGTGGATATTGACATAGAGCAAGTCATCATCTCGATACACCAGCCTGATGACCTCCTGTGGTCGGCCATTGATTTCCTGCATCTCCATTCCGGCAAAACGCCCGATACCGTAGTCGATATGGGTTACAAAATCGCCGGGCTTGAGTGCCTTCAATTCTTTGATGGTGATGGCCTTGGATTTGGAATAGCGCTCTTTTTGGCGGTAGCGGTAGTAGCGCTCAAAAATTTGGTGGTCAGTATAGCAGACCCATTGCACCTGATGATCGATAAAGCCCTCACGCAAGCCACAGTGTAGGGATTGGAACTGCACCTGCGGGTTGATTTCGTCGAAGATGGTCTGTAGTCGTTCGGTTTGTTTGGCCGAATCAGTGGCAATGAAATTTTGATACTGCTTGGTTTGGTTATCGAGCAGGTTGTCGGCCAGCAGTTCAAAGTTTTTGTTAAATGAAGGCTGTGGCGAGGCTTGGTACTCGAAAGTATAGTCAGCCTTGGTATTGAAGCGCTTGCCAAAAGCCACGGTCGTAAACCGTTTCAGTTGGGTTTCGGCCTCGGTACGGGTCAAAAACAGTGTTTCGGGGCTACTCACCACTTGCGTGTTGTTGCTTGCGTCCATAATCTGCATAAAGGACTCCTCGACCTTCTGAAACGACTGCGCAAGGGTATCAAGTAAGTGGGTGCGGTCTTTATACCAAACCTTGGTTTGTTTGGGGATAAACTCAAAAAACGATTCCCGCTGTTCCTCGATGAGCTTGGTCTGTACGTTGGGAATGATGGCAATTTTGTCGAGCGTCTGCGTAGACAGCTGTGTAACAGGATCAAAAATACGGAGACTTTCCACCTCATTGCCAAAAAAATCAACCCGGTAAGGCCAGTCATTGGCAAACGAAAACACGTCCACAATCCCTCCCCGCACGGCATACTGCCCTGGCTCGGTTACAAAGTCTGTGCGCTCAAAATCATAGGAGGCCAGAATTTCGGTCAAAAACTGCAGGTCTATTTTCTCCCCCTGACTGAGCGAGAAAGTATGCTGCAGCAAGGATTTTCGGTTGATAACCCGCTCCGAAAGCGCCTCCGGATACGTTACCACCAGCAAACCTTCGGCACTTTGGTTGATGCGGTTGAGTACCTCAGCCCGTTGTAAGACATTGGCGTTTTCGATTTCCTCGTATTGGTATGGACGCTTGTAAGAAGTCGGGAAAATCTGCACTACTTCATCCGAACCTAGCAAATTTTGCAAATCTCCGGCAAAATAGGCTGCCTCCTCCTTGTCGTGCATAATGAAAAGATGCGTGGCCTGATGCTGGCGATAAAGTGCGGCTGCCACTAGTGCATCCAAACTCCCAACAAGCCCTTTGAGGTGTATTTTAGCAGGTTGGGGCTGATGTATTTGCGCCGCCAGTGTCTGGAGGAGGGTGTCTTGTTGGTAATGTAGCAGGAAATCGGTTCGTTTCATAGATATCTACGCAGGTGCCTTCTCAGAGCCAAGCAAGTGCTTGGTTGTGCAAATATACAACAAACCCTGATAGCTAGGGAAATGTTCGGGGGATTGGTAGGGCTTCTTCCCCAAAACATTTCCCCAGCAGCACTAACAGAGAGGGGGCTTAGTCAAAAAACTGAATAGCTTTGGCATTGTCGATGGCCATAGAGGCCGTGCCCTGAAAGTCCGTGATTTTCCCAGTGACGCATATCTGCTTGCCTTTAAGGTACTCGTGGGGGGCATAGGGGAAGTTGATGACCTTGTCGGCAAAGATGGAGACTGTAAAGATTTGGTTGGGGAAAGCCCTGTCGAGGTTTAAAAACACGTTTCCTTTGCCCGATAGTTTGGTGCTGACTACCGTTCCGCAGATAGTTATACTCTTGCCAGTGCCTACATGGTTTTTGGCTTGCAAAGTATTGAAATACCCTCGGGGCAATAGCTCTACCGATACCGGACGCACGTCTTGTTGTTGGGCATCGGGCAGCCAAGGCTTGGGGTCACTCATTGCTTCGAGTTTGGCCTGAAGGCCGGACTCAAGGTTGGGGAAAAAGTCTAGCCCGGTAAGCTTTTCGAGGCTGTCTATCGAAATGGCAAAGGTATAAAGCGGCTCATCACAATAACGGTTGGGCATCACGAAGGCGATACCGCGCTGGTGGGTAAGGTCAAGAGCGAGCTTGGCGTAATACGCTGGAATAGCTACTTTGTTGACACTACGGTCGACCACTGGCAGGCCTTCGTGTAGGATAGGTAGGGTAACGACATACAGTTTGGTGTCGCTGTGGCGGTCTACATAAGCCCTAAAGAGATCCTCGAGCGCAGCCCAACTCTCGCGGTTGAAGCGTGGGCGCTGAGGCGACATATTGGAGTAAAAATAGCTTTCGGATAGTGCCAATTGCGACCAGCGGAAGTCAGCAGAGGGGGCGAGATGCCCTCGGTCGAAGCCAAACCCATCGTATTGGAGTTTGCCATCGGGGAGTGTTTCGACCAAAAAATAATCCTCCTGTACTGCCGAGCCAGTGGGGATGAGCGGGTCGGGGCGGAAGTCATTTGTACGACTAATATTGCCAGTACTTACATCAGGGGTGAGCATATGCATCACCCACCGGGCTTGTTCATACTCCTCAGCATAGGCCAATATCATCGCAGCGTGTTCGGCCACAAAGTCATCATTGTAAGGGCCTTTGGGGAGGCCGATGGCTTTGAGGTCTTGGATGATTTGGGCTAACTTGAGTTTTTCAATTTCTTCGGCCTTGTCAGCCATCTGTTGTTGGAGTTGGGCCTCTTCTAACAAGGCCAGCGCCAATTGTTGGTTGAGGTCTTGGCTCCAAGCTGTTGGGACAAACCCCAAAAGCCAGATAGAAGCCAAACCCCAAAGGCAAAGGTATCGCATTGTATTACAGTGGTTTGTTCTGCTACAAAGATACACATTCTCAACAGTAGGTGCTATCAGGTGATTGCCTGATTCTTGGGATTGATGGATTCGTCACTCGTCAATCTAAAATAAACGACAATCCCCTTGCTTTCAGACAAAATGCCTAATTTTGTGTTTTGTTAGGCGGTACAGTTGAAAAAGCCGTTTTTCTTCAAAAAATCATCTGATATCAAATGGTAAAGATTGGAAGTGTCGAGCTAGGAGAGTTTCCGTTACTCTTAGCTCCTATGGAAGATGTGAGCGACCCTCCTTTTCGAGCGGTATGTAAACAACACGGGGCAGATATGATGTACACAGAGTTTATCGCTGCTGAAGGGCTTATCCGAGATGCTGCCAAAAGCCGCGAAAAACTGGATATATATGACTACGAGCGCCCTATCGGCATCCAAATATTCGGGGAAAATATCGAGTCTATGCGCCAAGCGGCAGCCATTGCCGAAGAGGCACAGCCCGAGGTTTTGGATATCAACTACGGCTGCCCTGTCAAAAAAGTGGCGTGTAAAGGAGCTGGAGCCGGCATACTACTCGACCTGCCCAAGATGCAGGCTATGACTGCCGAGATTGTCAAGCAGGTGTCGCTGCCCGTAACGGTCAAAACTCGCCTTGGTTGGGATGCGAGTACCATCAAAATACTGGAAGTAGCCAAGCGCCTTCAAGATGTTGGCATCCAAGCACTGACCATCCACGGGCGCACTCGCCAACAGATGTACAAAGGGGAGGCAGACTGGAGCTACATCGCCGAGGTCAAAAACCATCCCGATATCCATATTCCTATTTTTGGCAATGGAGATATCGACTCGCCCCAAAAGGCCTTGACCTACAAACAAACATATGGAGTCGATGGCGTAATGATTGGCCGCGCTGCTATTGGCTACCCTTGGATATTCCGCGAAATCAAACACTATATGGCCACCGGCGAGCTGCTGCCGCCTCCTACTTTGCAAGAACGGGTGGATACCTGTCGTGCACACCTCGATTTTTCGGTGGAGTGGAAGGGCGAAAAACGGGGTATCTTCGAGATGCGTAGGCATTATACCAACTACTTCAAAGGATTGGACGATTTCAAACCTTTCCGTACACAGTTGGTCGAAGCACCGGACTATGCCACTACACTAGATATTTTGGGAAATATTGCCCAGTATTATCAAGTTGCGCCTGTTTCTTAAATATTTGCAAGGGCTGACCGCCGGACTACTCAACACATTATCAAAAACTATCAAACTACTTTCTTATGAGCTTTATCTTTGTCGTTGTTTTGGGTCTTGGCGGGCTGATTGCCGTCTTGGCTTTTTTTGGTGCTCAACTTTCTGCCTCGGCAGGAAGGCGTGCCGCCCGCACCATTCTAAACTTGGAGCAACAATACAGCAGCTTGGCGGAGCAGGCTATAAATCGGCATATTTTGGACAACAACAATTTGGAGCTTGATTTGGAAACCACCAAGGCGCAGTTGCTTCGGGTGCTCAAACCACAAGTGGAGGCGCTCATCGGCCATATCAACAGTACTTCGCTTTCTGATGTGCGTATCAAAACCAAAACCCCTACTTTCCGCAATGTAGCTGCTACTGCCGAAGCATTATATGACCGCCGCAATAAGGATAAATCGCTACTTAGAGAAGAAGAAGAAGAGCGCTTATACAAAACATTAGCAACGGCCATTGAGGCTGACCTCAGCGCCCGAATGCTACGTTTGGGTTAAGGCAGCCCTATCACGCTTCGATATTTCATAAAAAATACCTAACTTACTGCCCTTACAAGCGCCCTCTAATCTATGTCTCAAACGAATTTCCGTTGGATACACAAACCCAATCCTAACCCTGCCAAAGTACAAGCTTTAGCCCAAGCCATCAACCTTAGTGAGCCGCTGGCGGCCTTGCTGGTACAGCGGGGCATCGAGACATTTGAGGAGGCCAAGGCATTTTTTCGCCCTGATTGGACACACCTACACGACCCCCTGCTGATGAAAGATATGCCTGTGGCCGTAGAACGCCTAGAGCGAGCCTTGGCTCAGGGGGAGAAAATCCTGATTTATGGAGACTATGATGTGGACGGGACTACGGCTGTGGCCTTGGTCTATGGATTTTTGAGGCAAAAAACACACCATATCGCTTATTATGTGCCCGACCGCTATGCCGAGGGCTATGGGATCTCGTGGCAGAGTATCGAATGGGCTGCCAAGGAGGGGTTTAGCCTTATCATTGCGCTTGACTGTGGCATCAAGGCCGTGGAGCTAATCCTGAAAGCCCAAGGCTTAGGTTTGGACTATATCATCTGTGATCACCACTTGCCTGCCGCAGACCTGCCACAGGCCTGCGCGGTGTTAGACCCTAAGCGCCAAGACTGTAACTACCCCTATAAGGAGCTTTCGGGCTGTGGGGTAGGGTTTAAACTCTTGCAGGGGCTTTGTTTGAAAATGGGTTGGCCACTAGAGCAGCTCTACCCTTGGGCAGGGCTTTGCGCCTTGAGTATTGCCGCCGATATTGTACCGGTTACGGGCGAAAATCGAGTATTGGCCACCCTTGGCCTGAACCAAATCAACCAAACACCCACACCGGGCCTACAGGCACTCATCCAAGTAGCGGGCTTCAAAAACCCCCAGGCGCTCAACATCCGAAATCTTGTCTTTGGTATAGCGCCCCGCATTAATGCCGCCGGACGTATCGAACATGCCCGCAAGGCAGTACAATTACTTGTCAGCCAGACGGCTGAAGAGGCAGAAGCGCTTGCTGCCCAAATTGACCAAAACAACCAAGATCGCCGCCTACTCGATCAACGCATCACAGAAGAAGCACTGGCGATGATTGCCGAAGAACAGGTCGATAAGGCTGCCACTGTTTTGTTCAAACCTGATTGGCACAAAGGGGTCATCGGGATTGTGGCCTCACGCTGTATTGAACATTATTACCGCCCTACAGTTATTCTGACAGAGCACGAAGGCAAGCTAACCGGATCGGCGCGTTCTATCAGGGGGTTTGACCTCTACGAGGCGCTCTCCCAATGCCACGACCTGATGTTACAGTTTGGTGGACATCGGCACGCCGCCGGGATGACCCTGTTGCCCGAAAACCTGCCGGCCTTTCGAGAACGATTTGAACGGGTAACGGCTGAACTGACCACTGCCGAAATGCGCCAACCGGTGCTTGAAATAGATTTGGAGTTGAAGTTTGATTTTCTGACGCTCAAACGGTGGCAGGTCTTACAACAATTTGCTCCCTTTGGCCCCGAAAATATGACCCCGGTGTTTTGCTCTACTCAGGTGATGGCCCTTTACCCCAAAATCATCAACGAGAGGCATCTCAAGTTTATGGCCAAACAAGAGGGCTGTAGCGCTACTTACGATGTCATCGGATTTGATATGGCACATTACTATGAGCAAGTGCTACAACACAAACGCCTTAGCATCAGCTACCAAATCGGAGAAAACACCTATCAAGGCAACACCAGCTTGCAATTGTACTTAAAAGATGTTAAATTTTGAACAAATGCCGCCTTCATCCACGTTTGAAGGATATGTTGCAGCATTTTATTTAGTGGAATTATGATTCTGAGAGCGGAAAACCTCGTCAAAAAATACAAAGGCAAAACCGTCGTCAACCAAGTATCTGTACAGGTAGAGCGCGGGGAAATTGTAGGGATGCTGGGCCCTAATGGAGCTGGCAAAACAACTACTTTTTATATGTGTGTGGGCTTAATCAAGCCCAACTCTGGTAAGGTGTTCTTAGAAAACCAAGATATTACCCATATACCAATGTACAAACGCGCCCGTCTAGGGCTGGGTTACCTCGCTCAAGAGGCCTCTGTTTTTCGAACCCTCACCGTAGAAGAAAACATACAGGCTGTGCTGCAAATGACCAAGCTCACCCGCAAGGAGCAACAGATGAAAGTCGATGCCCTCATCGATGAGTTTAGCCTAGGTCGTGTACGTAAAAACCTCGGAAAGGTGCTCTCTGGCGGGGAGCGCCGGCGGACAGAAATCGCACGGACGCTGGCCACTGATCCTTATTTTGTCTTGTTAGATGAGCCTTTTGCAGGGGTAGATCCCTTGG
Organism: Eisenibacter elegans DSM 3317; assembly: GCF_000430505.1. NCBI lineage: Bacteria > Pseudomonadati > Bacteroidota > Cytophagia > Cytophagales > Microscillaceae > Eisenibacter > Eisenibacter elegans. Next base: position 442,451 of record NZ_KE387154.1, read on the forward strand.
CTGTAGAAGAAATTCAGCGGATTGTTTACCAACTCAAGCACAAAAATATCGGCATTCTGATTACTGACCACAACGCCGATGCCATTCTCTCAATCACAGACCGCTCCTATGTAATGTCGGAGGGTAAACGCTTTGCCGATGGCTCCCCCGAAGATTTAGTGGCGAACCCTGCCGTAAGGGCTGGTTACCTAGGGGAGAACTATACGCTCAATAGGAAGTTTAGGAAAGAAGATGAAGACTTGCTCATACGCCAAAAGCAAACCACCGAAACCACGACCATCAACGCTACTACCCACCAAACCTAGTCAAACAGACACCCTCATTTTTTGTGCCTATGAAACTACTCAATACGCTCATCAAAAAGGTGCTCAAGCAGCGCCTCACCCAAATAGAGCATTTTATGCGCCACCCTCACGAAGTACAGGAGCGCACCCGCCGACAACTCGTAGCCCTTGCCGCCAATACAGAATGGGGAAAACGCCACCGTTACGAGAAAATCCGACACTATGAGCAGTTTCAAGCACAAGTCCCCGTGATGTCTTATGAGGAAACTCAACCCTACATCCGGCGGATGATGATGGGCGAAAAAAATATCTTATGGCCTTCACAGGTGCGCTGGTTTGCCAAATCATCGGGTACTACCGATGCCCGCAGCAAGTTCATCCCTGTATCGCGGGAATCCATGGAAACCTCCCACTTCCGTGGTGGGCGTGATGTATTGGCTTTATATATCCACAATAACCCCAAAACCAAATTCTTCTGGGGTAAAGGGCTCTCTATTGGTGGCACTTTCCAAGTAAACCCCGAAAACCCCAAAACCTACTACGGCGATGTGTCGGGGGTGATTATGCAAAACCTACCCCAGTGGGCGCAGCTTATCCGTACCCCGCCTGTACGCGTGGCAACGCTTGAAAAATGGGAAGAAAAAATAGAAGCGATGGTGCGTGTTACGATGCAGCAAAATGTAACGAGCATCCTTGGTGTACCTACTTGGACTATCGTGCTCTTGGAGCGTATGCTCGAAATCACCGGCAAGAAAAATATCCGCGAAGTATGGCCTGGCTTGGAGGTCTTTATTCACGGCGCGGTGGCTTTCCATCCCTACCGCCAGTATTTCGACTCGCTCATTCAAGACAGCGATATGCGCTATATGGAAACCTACAATGCTTCCGAAGGTTTTTTTGGCTTACAAGACGACCTCAGCCGCGACGATATGTTGCTGATGCTGGACTATGGGACTTTTTATGAATTTGTACCCATACAAGAGTTGGATAGCCCTTATCCAAGCTCGCTTACACTCAGCGAAGTAGAGTTAGGTGTCAATTATGCCATGTTGATCTCGACCAATGCAGGGCTGTGGCGTTACAAAATCGGGGATACGGTCAAATTTACTTCCAAAAACCCTTACCGGATCAAAATCACCGGACGTACCAAGCACTTTATCAATGCTTTTGGCGAAGAACTGATTATCGAAAATGCAGAGGTGGGTATTGCCAAGGCTTGTGAGCATACCGGGGCGATTATCAGCAATTTCACTGCTGCGCCCATCTATATGAGCGACCGCAGCAAGGGCGGACACGAATGGGTCATAGAGTTTGAGCGCGAGCCGGAAGACCTCGAAATATTTACCCATATCCTTGACAAAACCCTGCGTGAAGTCAACTCTGATTATGATGCCAAACGCTACCAAGATATGGCCTTGTTGATGCCTACTGTACACAGTGTGCCCTCAGGAACATTCTACGAATGGTTGCGCCGTCGAGGCAAACTGGGTGGGCAACATAAAGTACCGCGCCTGTCGAACAACCGTGAGTATATAGACGAAATCTTGAGCCAGCTCAATTGGCAGGATTAGCTCTAGGTAGCCAACATCAGTTGTTGGGAAGGGCTGAGCTGCAAAAGCCCTTCGTCAAGCATTTGCCGCACAACGGCCATCACCCGCTCCTGACGAGCGGCATCGATGCGCTGCGCCAATACTTGTGCCGATAGTGGTTCGGCGCTCAACAAAGCTTTAATTTGTGGGGAATAGAGGCCGTAATCTTCACTGGCAGAGGCTGCCTTGCGCTTGGCCAGACAAATGTCACAAATCTCGCAGGGCTGGTACGAAACCTCCCCAAAATACTCCAACAAGAGTTGTGTACGGCAGCGCTGGCGGTGCTGCATATAGTGCTGTACTGCTGCTATTTTTTCTTGTGCTACGGCCTTGCGCTCGGCCAAACGCTGGTGGTTGAGCGGCAGCCGGTCGGCGGCATAGCGGATGGTCAAAAACTGTAACTGTGGGCTGTCTTTTTGTTGCTCATAGCTCAAAATACCTTGTTGGTGGAGATATTGCAGTTGTTGTACGACAATCGCCGTTTTGGTACGCAACTGTGTGGCCAGTTGGGCTTCCGAAATGCGGCAAAACTGTTGGTAAAGTACTCCCCCATAAGTGCGGAGTAAGCCCGAAAGCAGCGGCTCGAAGGTAGGTTGCTTGAGCTGATACTCATACGTATCTTGATGGGGCAAGAGCAGCATCACCTGCGAGGGACTGAAAAAAGCATCGTTGAGCTGGATAAAGCCTTCGTCTTGGAGCACCTTGAGGCTGTAATAAACCATCGAGGCATTGAGCTGCGCCTGTTTGGCAAAATCAGCCACATCAAAGCTGAAACTCTGCGTACTTTCAGCCCCTACAGCCAGTTGGTAGTGGTTGGCCAAGGCCTGATATACCGCTCGCAACTGTTCGGCAGGCGGATAGCTCTGTGCCAGCTGACGGTCAAGCTCTTGTAAATCCTTCTGCTCATAAAGCGCTACAGCATAGGCTTTTTGCTCATCCCGACCACCACGCCCGGCCTCTTGGTAATAGGCTTCGAGGGAGTCGGGCAGGTCTAGGTGCACTACTACCCGTACATCGGGCTTGTCGATGCCCATTCCGAAGGCATTGGTAGCCACCATTACGCGGGTCTGGTTACGAATCCAGCGGTCCTGTTTGTGGGCGCGTTGGGTATGGTTAAGCCCCGCGTGATAAAAATCAGCGCTGATGCCTTGGCGGCTGAGCCACTCGGCAATCTGCTGGGTACGCTTACGGTTGCGCACATATACCACTGCTGTCCCTCGAACATTGTTTAGTATTTTGAGCATCCGTGTCTCTTTGTTCTCTTCTTCAAAAGCACTGTAGGACAGATTTGCGCGGGCAAAGCTCTTCTGAAACACGCGGCTATCAGGCTTGAAACGCAGCTTTTCCTGAATATCCAGTTTGACTTGTTCGGTGGCAGTAGCCGTAACGGCTATCAGACGGGTATCGGCAGGGAGGGTAGCCCTGAAGTCGGCTATTTGGAGGTAGGGCGGGCGGAAGTCATAGCCCCACTGCGAGATACAGTGTGCCTCATCGATGGCCAATAGCTTGATGGGCATCCGGGGGGCACGTGCCAGAAACAACTCCGTCCGGAGGCGCTCGGGCGAGAGATACAAAAACTGCAGCTGCCCCTGAGCGGCCTGCTCTAGGGTCAGGTCGATGGCCTTCGCGCTCATCCCGGAGTAGAGCGCCGCCGCCGCAATGCCCCGCTGTTGGAGCTGCTCTACTTGGTCTTTCATCAGGGCTATCAGCGGCGACACCACCACACACAGTCCGCCAAGTGCTAAGGCCGGCACCTGAAAGCAAATAGATTTGCCCCCACCCGTAGGGAGCAAGGCCAAGGTATCGTGCCCCTGCAAGACCGCACGGATGATGTCTTCTTGAAGGGGGCGAAATTGGTCATAACCCCAATATTGTTTGAGTAATTGATGAATCATCATATTGCGTGGTTTAGGCGGCAAGGTAAAACCTTGTTGGCCAACCCTGTGAGGCTTCAAAACCTTACAGGGTTGGCATTTGCCAAGACTCCGATGGGCTTGGCGAAGTATTATTTGGCCGCTAGGAGCGTGTTGTGTAAGAGCGCGACGCGGGTCATCGGGCCTACGCCTCCGGGCACGGGTGTGATATAGCTGCATTTGGGGGCTACTTCGTCGAAAGCCACATCGCCTACCAGACGGTATCCGGCCTTGCGACTGGTATCGGCGACACGGGTAATGCCTACGTCAATCACCACAGCCCCTTCTTTGACCATGTCACCGCGTAGAAACTCTGGCACGCCCAAGGCGGCGATGATGAGGTCGGCTTGACGGGTGTGGTGGGCAATATCCTTGGTTTTGCTATGGCATACGGTAACGGTACAGTTGCCGGGCTGGGCGTTGCGGCTGAGGAGGGTTGCCATGGGTGCGCCCACAATTTGGCTGCGGCCAATGATGACGGCGTGCATCCCTTGGGTATCGATTTGGTAGTGTGCCAAGAGCTGGATGATGCCTAGTGGGGTGGCCGAGATGTAGGTGGGCATCCCCTTGGCCAAACGCCCTACATTGACGGGGTGGAAGCCGTCCACGTCTTTCTCGGGGTCGATGCTACGGATGACCTTGTCTACGTCGATGTGTTTGGGTAGGGGTAACTGGACGATAAAACCGTCGATGTCGGGGTTTTGGTTGAGCGCGGCTACTTGCTGGAGCAAATCGGCCTCCGTGGTATCGGCTGGGAGATGGATGAGGGTAGAGCCAAAGCCGACTTCGTGGCAGTCGGATACTTTGCCTTGGACGTAGGCCTGGCTTGCGCCATCGTCGCCTACGAGGATGGCGGCTAGGTGTGGTGCTTTGCGCCCTTGGCTTTGGCGTTGTTGTACTTCTTGGGCGATGTTTTGTTTGAGGGCGGCAGCAGTTTGTTTGCCATCGAGTAGGATCATGTCGGGTAGGGGTTGGGGCGGTGGAAAATCGCACAACCCACCACGGGCGCTCATACAGGTGGGGCTAGGCCGGCGTACGCGGCTTAGGGATGGTTGCGGGGGAAGCCCCAGAAAATCGCGGCAACTACGTTGTGGCTTGTGCTTATACAAAGATACATGAAGGCATCGGATTTGTTGCGTTTTCCGGTTTTTTGGAGGGGCACGCCAAGCAGAAGCATCTAGGACGTTTGCTCTAGGCGGTGAAATATTTCGAGGTAGCGCTGGGTTTCTTGTTGGTGGGTAAAGTGCTGCTGCACTAGCTGCTGGCAGGCCTTACCCATTGTTTGGAGTTGTTGGAGGGGGCAGTCGGCCATTTGTTGGATGGCGGTACGGCAAGACTCCCAGTCGCCGGGGGCAAAGAGTTGGCCATGGATGCCGTGAGTGAGGGTGTCTTGCATACCGGCTACTTCGGCAGCCAATAGCGGGATACCGAGAGCGGCGGCTTCGAGCAGCACATTGGGCTGGCCATCATAAAAAGAAGGGATGGCGATAAGGTCGCAGGCTGCATAGTAGGGCAGTAAAGCCAAGCGCTCCATAAAGGCATAGTGGGTGTGGCGAAGCTTGTCTTGGGTTTGGAGAAAGGCCGCCACTTGCGCTTCCAACTCCCCTACGATGAGCAGGTGAAATTTGTCGTTGCGGGCGGCTACTTGTAGGCATTTGAGTAAGAACAACACCCCTTTTTTGGACTTGAGGTGCCCAAAGATGCCCATTACCCTGCGTCCTTCGAGCTGTCGGGCTTGCCGCCATTGGTGGGCAAAGCGCTCATCGGTGGGGGCGAGCTGCCATTCGTCTAGATCTACTCCGTTGGGGGTATGGTACACTGCCACTTGCGGGTAGAGAGACTGTATCTTGTGTACCTTGTCTTTAGACACACAAGCGACAGCAGCAGAGCGACTAAGGGCGCGCTCAAGGGTGGCCATTTTGCGGGGGTGGAATATGCCTGCGTCAAAATCATTGCCACGGATAAGCGTAACCAGCGGGCAACCCAACCAAGCCGCCCATACCGGAGCCGCCAAGAGAGAGGCGTGCCCGCCGAAGGTAATGACTTGGGTATAGCGCTGGCCTTGGTGTTGGAGAAAGTTCCAAGCTAGGTTGAGTGTGTGAGCTAAGTCTACTTCTACGGGAAACGTAATGTTATGCCCTCCTTGTACCATCGTATGCACAACTTGCTCAGTGCGGTCGCTGAAATGCAAGACATCTATCTGCACGCCGCTCTGACGGAGATGGTATACGATTCGGTCACAAGATTGCGCCATTCCTCCTTTATTGGGGAAGTAGTTGTCGGTAAGCCAAAGCAGGTACATACAGTAGTTTTTGAGGTTTTGAGGGGTTGGTTTGTTGTGGGTAAGGTGCAAGCAACGCGCCAAAGTTATACCAAGATTCAGAGGATTTGATTTTCTTGATACACAAAGGTTTTCAGAGTCTGTATTTCCCAAACCAGTGTTGAGTGGGTATATACCAAGATACAGGCCACAGGATATTTTCTAATTTGGCCTTAGTGCAATAGGTTTTTGCCCCGTAAGTACTTTCGAAAAACCCACAAAGCCTAAAAAAAGCCCACCCAATGGGTGAGCCTTTTTTGCTAATAGCACCTACAAAGGATGGCGTTATAGCTTTTTACAAATCGGCAATTGCTCGGTTGAAGGGCTTTTATGCTCCCAAGGAACACTGGTGGGAGCAGGTTGATGCCAAGGGTAAGGCTTTACTTGAGGGCTGCGCATACACCCTTGATAATGTTCGAGGCTTTGTTGCAACTGATGAATGTCTTGTTGCAAGCCTTGGGCATACTGTGTCAGTAGCTTTTCGAGATGGGCTAATTCGTGTGCTTGCATAATAGGCAGTGGTTTGGGGTTGTGAGGGGGAGGGTGAACCTAAACTTAGAGGCTAGGGGTGTAGGAAGTCAGGTGATCAAAGATTTTTTTGTCCAATGACTTCAAGCGCTCCAGGGCTTCGGTGTTGCCTTGTTGTCGAACAATCTTCATGTAATGAAGCAAGGCATCAGAGATACATTCCAAATCTTGAACACTGATGCGCAGCTTTTCAGTAGTGCTGACGCTGGGAGCCGGAGCTGTGGCAATGGGGGCGTTAATAGGAGCTTGGCCTGCTAATGTTTTGAGCGCAAAGCTCCATAGATTCTGAGGGTAGGGGATTGTTTGCATAACTTGTACGACTTCTTTGTTTTTTGCTTTAGCAAAGTAAGCGTTTTTTGAGCAAAAAACCCAAGTGTTTGGCTAATATTTTTAACAATTTGGATAAATGACTGATAGTCAAGCGCATATTTTTAGCAATTCACCTCTTATTGCTAATATTGTGAGCAAATTATTAAAATCTGCCAAGAAATGGATTCCGAAGCCTTGTAGGTTACTTTTGTCGAAAATAACCGATAATACGTAGTATAAACATTTGCGGCTTCGTTATTTTTGTAAGATTTTTGGTACAATTCCAGCGTTCAGCCACGCCTACAATACCATCACCATCAATTTTGCTTTACTATCAAATGCTATGGCCTATCGTCGTTATCAACCTTCGCTCTACTATCTGTGGGCGCTTTGTTGTTTGTTTTTGGGAAGTATGCCCTTCGGGCTACAAGCGCAAGTATCGGTACTGGATGGTTCCGGCGACCCATATCTGAGTATTCCTGATGTCAATTCCTTGTGTTTTGGCACTGCCCAGGTGCTACAAGCCAATTACACCGGCCCAGCTACTGTGGCCGAATATCGGTGGTTCAAGGATGGTAATACTACCCCGGTATTTATTGGGATGACCCTGACGCTCAACTTCGGCAACCCTAACGACGGTGGTGAATACCAAGTCAAACTCTTCGATGCGGGGAACAACGAAATTGAAAGCAGCAGTATCTACTTCTTTGAGCGCCGCGCTCAACCGCTGATTACCAGCAGCAATGGCTCGCCCACCATAGGCTGTGCTAACCCCAGTGTTACCCTTACAGCTACTCAAACGGGGTTTTCGGCTCAGTATCAATGGCAAGAAGAGATAGCAGGTACTTGGACAAACATCGGTGGCGCTACCAGTCAAAACTATACAACTAGTGCCAATGGGCGCTATCGTGTACGGGTACTTTATCTGTTTGGTAACCCTCCTTCTTGTACTATTTTTTCGGAAGCTGTAGACGTTACGACGGTTACGATGCCTCCGCCAGCATTTACAGTCAGCGGAATAGATGGCTCCAGCTTTATTTGTAGTGGCGGCACACTAAATCTGATTTCTAACATCAGCCCCAATAGCGCCACTAGCTACCAATGGTATGAGAATAGCGCCAGCCCCGGCAATGAAGTCATTGGCGCAACCGACCCAACCAGCTTTATTGTCAATACACCGGGTACGTATATCTTACAGGCACGCAATGCCTGCGGCACACAACAAAGCTCTATCACAGTCACCACAGGAAATGCGCCAGCCAGCTCTATCATACAAGCGTTCAGTATTGGCTCTAATACAGCCTGCGCTGGCAGCCCGGCAATCCTTAGAGCCATAGGGCCGGGTGGGGCAAACCCAGTACGGTATGATTTTTATAAAGATGGGATTTTGGTGCGCGCCGTTATCAACAAAGATACCATCCATGTTTTTGAAGGAGGGTCTTATCGGGTGATAGCGAAGAATAAGTGCGGAGAGGCAGCAATATCGGGACCAATAGTCGTAACCATCATTACCCCACCCACAGAAGTCTCTATCAGTAGTAATCCTATCTCGCCTACCTTGGGCTGTGGCACTAGTAGTGTGTTGCTGACGGCCACACACAACGGTATGCCTGCAGGCTCGTTCCAGACTTTCTGGGTAGAGTTGAGCGATACCGGTACCCCACTGGGCACAGGACCCACCTATTCAGTCAATACACCGGGGAGCTATTTTGCCCTCATTGGCAATGGAGCAGGCTGTAGCCCCATTCTTGTGTCAACAGACACTATTTTGATTAACCCTGTCACGATGGCACCCGTCGAAGTACCTGTTATAGGAGCTGCCCCTCCTCTGGTTTGTGGTGGGGAACGTGTGCTGACTGTCAGTACTACCGAAAGCGGTTCTTTCAAATGGTACAAAAACGGAGTTTTACTCACTCATGGGATCAGCCGGCGATTTACGGCAACCGAAAGCGGTAGCTATACTGTTCAAACAGTCAATACCTGTGGCGAAGGCCCCCTTTCGGCAGCTATTGAGATATATGTAGGCCCCGTGAATCCACCTACTTCTTTGTCTATTCAGAGCAGCCCAACACCTTTTATAGGCTGTAGCCAGTCGAGCGTGGTGTTGCGTCCTCAAACCGACGGAACGCCGGCCAACTATTTTGTTTATGAGTGGTTCTTGGACGGCAACCCCATTGGCACAGGAGATAGTTTGGTAGCTGTAGTGCCGGGCGATTATACTGTGCGCATACCCGCCAATGCCTGCAATACAGCCTTATTGAGCGGAGTTTATACACTCAACCCTATCAGTAGCCCTCCTGCGGGTTTGGTATTGACAGCGCCGGCTCCGGCAAGCTGTGGGGCGGCTATTTTGTTGAGTGCAACTGCTACAGGCGTTGGCGTGGGCTTTGAGTGGTATCGCAACGATACCCTAGTTTTGCAAGGACTGACAGACAACCTGCTGGCCGACCAATCAGGGGTATACAAAGTACGGGCTTACAACTTGTGTGGCTTTACGGCCTTCTCTCAAGAAGTATCCGTAGGAGTCAGTAGTAACCCTACCCTTCCTACCACAGTACGTGTGCAGCCGCTTACACCTCCTAGCCTTGGCTGTAGCCAAAGCAGCGTAACACTATCTGTAGCAACCGATGGCAACCCTCCTGCCTTGTTTACCTATACTTGGTATCAAGTAGGCAACCCCACCGCCTTGGGTACAGGGCTGAGGCTAGATGTGAGCAATGTGGGAGCATACTATTGTGTCGTAAGTAGCGCCTTATGTGAGCTGAGCGCCTTCAATAGTGATACCCTTCAGGTAGTAGCTGTTACGACTCCTCCCGGCAATGTGGTGAGTATCAGCTCGCCTACCAATCTTGTCTGTGGCAGCAGCATCACTATCAGTGCGCAAGTCGTTGGCGAAGGCTTGTTGTATGAATGGTTCAGAGATGGTCAGCGTTTTGCCCTAGGGCTAAACCCAACGCTCACGACCAATACCAGCGGAACTTACCGCCTACAGGTGAGTAATGCTTGTGGAATATCAGCGTTATCCAATGATTTGCAGCTGATTATCTCGTCCGAAGTATTGTTTGCCCCCAGTATCAGTATTGAGGGTCCCAGCACTACTTGCGCCGGGGGGACTATTCGCCTACAGGCCAACTCTACCAATAGCGGCACGACTTTCCGATGGTTTAGAAACGACCAACTGATTCAGGGAGCCAACACCGCTACCCTCGACGTAACCCAGTCGGGTCGTTATGTCGTTGAGGAGTCCAACAGCTCTTGTTCGGTATTGTCAGCTTCCCGAACAATTACCATCAACCCCATCGCACCAGTGTTGTTGAGTTATAGTGGTAACACCAATTTTTGTGAGGGGGATAGCCTCACTATCCTTGCCCGTTCTGCCGACAACAGCCTGCGTTATGTGTGGGAGGCCGAAGGCCAAAGTTTAGGAGAAGGGCCAACGGTTACGGTACGCAACCCCGGGGCATACAACGTAATTTTGCGTGCTATCAACAATTGCGGAGGCGAGAGCCGCCAAGAAATTCCCATAGTCGTAACACCAAGGGTAGCCCCAGAGCTGATTCAGTTTGGCAATCTCTTGCGCTCTAGCGAGCCGGCAGCTGCCTACCAGTGGCGCTACAACGGAGTACCTATCTTGGGAGAAAACAGTGTGGAGCTTGTGGCTACCGCCAGTGGACGCTATTCTGTAGTGCTTACTTATCCCTTTGGCTGTACGAGCATTTCGCCCGAGATTTTTGTGTCTTTGGAAGGAGAGGGAAGTGAGGTCTTGCGGGTATGGCCCAATCCCTCTACAGGGCCTTTCCAAGTCAGTCTCCTTCAGGCTGGAGATTACCGACTGCGTATCAGTGACTTACAAGGCAAGACAGTATTGGAACAAACAATGCCCCGCCTAAGTCTGAGCTTGAGCCAAGCTGCTATCAACCTGTCGCGTAGCCCTTCGGGGATTTATATCATCCAAGTATGGAACGAGGAACGACGCTGGAGCAAGCGCGTGATTATTAGGTAGAAAAGTACTGACGCTATTGTTGAGGTAGACACCAAATAAGTGGTGTGTATCTGGTAGCATAGGCTTCCAACCTGTGTGTTGGTGTTGGGTAGTACTGCCTTGAGGCTGTGGGGGCACAGCCTCGGGCGGGATAGTAGTGTAGTAACAAGCATTGTAGGCTGATAATGAGCATACTGCTGCAAGGATTTTGGTGTGAGAATGATTTTTTTGCCAAAAATTTGAGATATTGCAAAAAATATTAGCCGATTGAGCATTATGGCCAAAAAAGTCAAATCCTCTTATTTCTGCCAAAGCTGCGGACATCAATCGCCCAAGTGGCTTGGCAAATGCCCCGCCTGCGAACAGTGGAATACCTTTGTAGAAGAAATTTTGCAACACGATACTTCGCCCGCGCAAGGGGGGTGGCGCAGCAGTAGTAGCTCTTCCCAAAAAATAGCTACCAAGCCACAAGTACTCAAAGAAGTCCAGTTTGAAGAAGAAAGCCGCCTACAAACTCCCGACCAAGAGCTAAACCGTGTATTGGGCGGGGGGATTGTTCCCGGCTCTATGGTCTTGATAGGAGGAGAGCCGGGCATCGGAAAATCCACCTTGATGCTGCAAATAGCTCTACAGCTACAAGGCACTCGGGTATTGTATATCTCTGGTGAGGAAAGCGCCAAGCAAATCAAGATGCGTGCCGACCGTATCGCGCATAGCAACGAGGATTGTTATATCCTAACCGAAACGGCTACCCAAAACATTTTCAAACAAATAGAGCAAGTCGAACCTCAGTTGGTCATCATCGATTCTATCCAGACCTTGCAGTCGGCCTATGTAGAATCGGCGGCGGGTAGCATCTCCCAAATCCGCGAATGTACTGCTGAACTACTCCGCTTTGCCAAAGAGAGCGGTACACCTGTATTTCTTATCGGCCATATCACCAAAGATGGCGCGATTGCCGGCCCCAAGGTACTGGAGCATATGGTCGATACAGTCCTTACTTTTGAGGGCGACCGCCACCTTGTTTACCGGATTTTGCGCGCCAATAAAAACCGCTTTGGCTCTACTTCAGAGCTCGGAATTTACGAGATGTTGGGCGACGGCCTGCGCGAAGTCAGCAACCCATCAGAGGTACTCATTACCCAGCGTGAAGAAGACCTCAGCGGAATTTCCATTGGGACAACCCTAGAGGGCAACCGGCCTCTGCTGATAGAAGTACAGTCGTTGGTAAGTGTGAGCAATTACGGCCACCCACAACGCAGCAGCACAGGCTTTGATCCGCGCCGGCTCAATATGCTCTTGGCTGTGTTGGAAAAGCGTGGCGGCTTTAGGCTGGGCGCGCAAGACGTGTTTCTCAATATTACTGGAGGCATCAAGGTCGAAGACCCGGCCATCGACCTAGCCGTTTGTGTGTCGGTGGTATCGTCTTATGAAGATATCAGCCTGCCCAATACGGCCTGTTTTGCCGGAGAGGTAGGCCTAGGCGGTGAAGTACGTGCCGTACAACGCATCGAAAATCGTATTGCCGAAGCCGAAAAACTAGGGTTTAAGGAGATTTATGTCTCTAAATATAGCCTCAAAAGCATCCCGACAGAACAGTTTCAAATCCAAATCCATCCGGTAAGCAAACTCGATGAGATTTTTGAGCGTTTATTTATACGCTAAGCAAAAAAAGAAACCAAGCTGGCAGTACCGGCTTGGTTTCACTCTCTGTCGCATAGGAACGAAAATGAATACCATCATCTCGCACTATAGTATTAAGCACACATACAGTATGCAAACCAAAGGTAAGGCAAGCCGATACAGAATAAAATGACAAATGTCATAACACCAAATAATACTGAGTGTTGGCCTTTATGTGTATTATCAATCAGCAGGCAAGTTGTATCACCTTTATCCATTGCCCTAGCCCATACTTCCCATGATATACTTACAAACTCTCCGCCCTATTGCTTATGCAGCCGCCTTGGCGCACCAAACACAGCTTTTTGAAGCCAAAATAGCGGCTCACCAAAACGGCCAAGATTTCCCCCACTATTTACTTTGCTGCGAACACCCTCCTACCTATACCTTGGGCAAAAACGGCAAGAGCGATAACCTCCTCCTATCGCCCGAATACTTGGCACAACAAGGCGCCGCGCTTTTTCACATCGACCGTGGCGGCGACATTACTTACCACGGCCCCGGCCAATTGACCGGATACCCTATTTGGCACTTGCCAAGCTTGGGGCTTGGGGTAAGGGCTTATGTAACCTTGTTGGAAGATTGCCTGATTGATTTACTAAAAAACTATGGCATTGAAGCTGACAGACTGGCCAATGCGCCGGGGGTATGGGTAGCCCAAAGCCGTAAGATAGCTGCCATTGGTATCCGTTGTAGTAGAGGGGTTACGATGCACGGTTTTGCGCTCAACATCAATACCGATTTGCGCTACTTTGGCTATATCAACCCCTGTGGTTTTACTGACAAGGGCGTAACTTCTATCGCCCAAGAGCTAGGACACCCGGTAGATTTTGCGGCCTGCCAAGAGCAACTCGTAGCTTTGATGGCTGAGAGGGTAGCGCAGAAGATGGTAATACAAGTGCTGCCTGAACACCAAGTCTCAATCAAATAACCTTACACACGTTCGTGAGCTATTTTCTGGTGTAGCTCGGCCAAAATCTGCTCACATATTCGGCCTACAAAGCTGATAGAGCGCTTGAGTTGGGCTTCGTCAGCACTGATTTTGAGCAAATTTACGCCTTCGCGTAGCGCTTGAATGAGTGGACTAATGCCAAAAAAGCCGCTAGAGCCTTCTTGGTTGTGTAGCCAATCGCGTAGCCGATCTTGGTCGCGGTTGAGCAACATCTCGCCATAGGCTTGCTTGAGGGTTCTGATTTCTTGGATGAACATCTCTATCACCTGCCGTTTTTGTTGGGTATCGCCTTGAAAAATCTCGTCTATGTCCTGAAAATCGACAATATTGCTGGGCAATACTTCGGCCAGTTGTTGTTGGTTGACGCGGGTGAGGTATTTGATGAGCTTCTCATAAAGCTCGTTGGGGTTGAAGGGCTTGGTGATATAGTCCGTAACCCCAGCCACAAAGGCGCGGTCTTTTTCTTCGTGTAAGGCAGAGGCAGTCAGCGCAATGATAGGGGTTTTTTGATAATTAGGCAGCATACGCAACTGCTGGGTGGCCTCATACCCATCCATTACGGGCATAAGCAAGTCCATCAAGATGAGATCATAATTGCGTCGTTGTGCTTTTTCAAGCGCATCCAGCCCATCCATTGCAAAATCGGGCTCTATACCCCATTGTTTTAGAAATTTGGTAGCGACCATCCGATTGATGTCCCTGTCTTCGACCAAGAGTAGGGCAACGCTTTTGAGGGCTTGTGTAGCGGCGGGCATTTGTATACCAGGCAGACTGACTACTTTTTCGAGCTTGCTCTTGCGGAATACCAAACTGAAGGAAAAGCAAGAGCCTCTGTCTACTTCACTGACTACTTGTATGCGGCTGTTTTGTAGCTCTACTAGGCGCTTGCTGATGGCCAAGCCGAGACCAGTGCCGCCATAGCGGCGGGTAGTGTCTGTGCTGACTTGCATAAAAGCTTCGAAGATGCTCTCTAGTTTGTCTTCAGGAATACCAATACCGGTGTCTTCTACCGAGAAATTAATCTGTACCTCTTCCTTGTCCTCTGCGTCGAGGCGGAGCTTTACTGTTACAGAGCCATTATCGGTAAATTTAATGGCGTTGTTGATGAGGTTACTCAATACTTGGGTAAGGCGTACTGGGTCGCCTACGACAATATCAGGGATTTGCGCACTGATGAACAACTCTAGGTCAATCCCTTTTTCGATGGCTTTGTAGGAGAAAGACTGTTCGATATTGCTCAGCAAGTCTTTGATATGAAAATCGACCGCCTCAAACTCAATTTTACCGGCTTCTATTTTGTTGAAGTCCAGGATGTCGTTGATGAGGGTCATAAGACTTTGTGCCGAAAACTTGAGGGTGTTGAGTGTGCCGACTTGTTCGGGCTTGGGCGACTCTTGTAGCAGCAGGTGGGTCATCCCAATCACGGCATTCATAGGGGTACGAATTTCGTGGGTCATCGTAGAGAGAAACTGTTCCTTGGCTCGCGCTGTAGACTCGGCGCGTACCTTGGCCTTGATAAGCTCCATTTCTTTGAGCTTACTCTCCGTAATGTCTTGTACGGAGCCATAAACCTTCTGTACACGCCCTTCATTATTGAGCAAGCAGCTACCCCGCAGCCTTACATATACCGCCCCTCGGCCTGCTACGTGGCAGCGGTAGGTAAAGGAAAATTCTTCGCCGGTAGTTAATATTCTGTTGACGTAGTCTTCGACTTGTTTACGTTCTTTGGGGGCTACAAATTTCAACAGCTCTTGTGGGGCCTGTTGATAGGCTTGCCGGCTTTCATTGGTATGAATGGCCAAGATACTGAAACATTCTTCGGAGATAAAGGCCTCGTTGAGGTGGAGATCATACTCCCAACTACCGATTTGTGAAATCTCCTGTGCTTGTTTGAGCTTGCGTTCACTTTCATAGAGGCGTATTTCGGCCGTTTTTTTGTCGGTTACATCCCGCCCAACGCCCAATAGGTGAGTGATGTCCTGAGCCGCGTTGCGCTGAAAGGGTGTAAAAATGGTATCTAGCCACCGTACCTGCCCTGTTTTGTTGTAGATACGACAAGTAACTTCGCGGCTGTGGCAAGTACCGCTTTGGATTTCTTGTAGCGCTTGTAGCATCAACGGCGCATCTTCAGGGTGTAGAAAGGTTTTGATAAACCCCGTACCCATCTGGTTTAGTTCATCAAGGCTGTAGCCCGTGATAGGGTCGCTTGTTTTGTTGGCATAGGCATATTGATGTGAGCGGATATCATAAATATAGATAAAATCAGGCACAGCCTGCGCCATCCCTTCCAAAAATTTTTGGCTTGCTGCCAGTTGGTGCTGGATGCTTTTGTATTCTGTAATATCTCGGGAAGCTGCCTGGACATAGTGTTTGCCTGATTGTGCATCATACATCAGATAGGCCTGTGTGTCAAACCAACGCCAGTTGCCATGTTTGTGTCTAATTTTGTACTGAAAACGCACCACTGGCGAGCGTTGTAGCCCGGGGTTAGCGTTTTGAGAGAGATTTTGGGCTTGTTGTCGGAGTAGAGAAAAAATTCGTGGTTTGAAATCGGGATGGATAATCGAAAAAATGGAGAGTTGCATAAAGCGCGCCTCTTCGTAGCCCAACAAGCTGTATACCGAGGGCGACACATAACAAAGCTGCCCGTCTTCATCGTGTACCGAAATCATATCGCGGGTATAGGGTAGCAACCAAGCTTGTTGGGGTAGGTGTGTTAGGGAGGATATAGGCGGCATCGTGTTTTCGGGCAAGCTCCTAAACATCCAGAGGTACCTGTCGGTGTCCATTAGTTCGAGCTGTACACAAAGCCCTTGGGCAGGCAATAGCAAACTCGATACTTCGGCCAAGGGTGTTTCTGCCGGGGGTAGCAATAAGCCTAAGGAGGGGTCGATGGAGGCGATAGTTTGTCCTGAAAGAGAGAGGGGCAAGGTCGCAAACAGCTCTTGGAGCCGAGCGCTCGTATGTATAATAACCCCTGACAAATCGGTGATGACCCAGCTCACCGGCGCTTGGGGGGGAGTAGAAGAAGCAGCACTCAACATAGCTAAAAGCATTGGTACATATCTGTGTGGTTTAGCAATAACACGGATAAGTTGGCATAGCAACCATATCATGTTATTCTAGCAAGTTACACAAAAATGTAGCAAATAAAAAAAGGCAGCGGCGGACAAAAACACCGGCTGCCTGTTACACAAACCTAGTTTATCACGATGCTATGTAGCCTAAAACAATGCCTGATGTGTGTGCTGAGTAGTAGCTAAGGCCACTTTTACTGTAGCAATCAGGTTTGATACATTGAGGGGTTTGCGTACTAGGCCATTGAGCTGGAGCTGAGCCAGCTCTGACGATGGTACGGTGCCAAAGTTACTGCTCATCATCACAATCGGCATCTGCTGGTAAACTGACTGATGGCGCAGAGAACGAGCCAAGTCTATACCTGAAATACCGGACATGCGGATGTCTGTCAGTAGCAATTGCGAAAACGCACTTCTGTCCTCCAAAGGCTGACCAAAGTACTGCAAGGCTTCTTCACCACTTTTCAAAGACAACACCTCATAACCCGCTTTCTGAAGTACATATCCAGCTATAGCACGCACACTGTCCGCATCGTCTACGACAATGATGCGGGGTTTGGTGAGGTGAACCAAGAGGGGGCTAATTGAGTGTGATGTATTGGGTGTCAAGGGGTTTTTTGGATTATTGTGTTGTGGTTTGGTGAAACACATCAAGGCAAAATCACCAAAATCTAATAAATGCTCAATGCTCATGACAAAATTAGCTTTTCATTGGCGCTATAACAATCAAGTAAAGTCCTCAATTTGATATAGTTTTTGCCTGATAAATACTCAGGTATTTACCCTAGAAACATACCGCTTAGCGCTGCTCCGGCAAAAATGCTACTATAGAGTGTAATTTAACGGAGTAAGATTGATTTTTTTGGATGATAGTTGTACCTTGTTTTGGATTTCATACCAAGACTGACTTGATTTGAGGGCTCACGGAATTTGATTTTCTTGATACTCAAGGATTTTCAGTGGATATATTTCTTCAACCAATTTTGATTGAGTATAACACACACATCAACTTATCACTTTATGGCTAGGCAGTGGAAAAATGATTTTTTGGCCGAATTGCATGCCGCATATGAGGCAGTTTATGTGGCTTATGAACAACAAACACAACATCTAGATGAGCGGCAACTCAACTGGAAACCTAACGCCGACAAATGGAGTGTCGCCGAGTGTCTGCAACACCTTATCATTACTGCTGAAGGATACTTGCCCCAAGTGGCAAAACAGCTCGATGATGCTAACTTGCGCAGAGTAAAGGGCAAAGAGGGATATCAAACCACGTTTTTTGGGAAAATTTTCCTAGGTTTTCTCGACCCCGAATCGGCTCGAAAGCTCTCCGCTCCCAAAATGTTCAAGCCAGAGGCCTCACAATACGACCGCCAGATTGTAACCCAACATCTGGCCCTGCTTCGAAAGATAATGGATTGCCTCAAAGAGGCAGATGGCTACATACTCAACCGGCTGATTATCAAATCACCGGCAGCTTGGTTTATCCGATTCAATATGGGGGATTATTTCAAAATAGAATTATTGCATCACCAACGGCATCTCATTCAAATCAAAAAAACCATAGCGTTAGAGGAATTCCCGAAAGCTTGAACATTGGTTTACATCCAATTAAAATACAGTGCAATCTGCTGATAATCAGATGAATAATGGTATGACCCAGTACTAAGGAGTGGGGATACTGCTAAGTGTTTGAGAACAGTATCTGACGACAAAAAACGATTTATTCTGTTATTAGCACATCTGTTTGGCGGACTGTTGCGAACCTCTCAGAGCGGGCTTCTGGCCAGTCACGGAGGAGTTTCTCGGCAGCAATAATACCACTGAGTACCGTACCCGGGATGCCCTGCCCGGGGTAGGTCGTATCGCCGCAAAGGTAAGCGCCGTGGCCGTCGAGGCGTGCTTCTACCATCTGCCAAGGCTTGATACGCATCCATTGAGGGTATCCACCCACAAAACCAAAGGCGCGGCCTGTCCATTTTTCCCAACTCTTTTGGGTCGAAGAGTGCATATAGACAATGTGCTCCCGTTTCAAAAAACCACGTTGCTCCAAAATGTCCAATACCTGAGCCTCTGCGGCGCTTTTGTCAATAGCTCCTTTGTTGCCGGGATCGGGGAGGTGTGTGCTTACTGAAGCCACGCTATGGCCGGCCTCGTCGCAGCGGCTGTGGTCGTCGGGATGATTGATACTCAAGAAAATACTGGCCGCACCAATGCCGGTCAATGCTTTGGGGAGGTGTATCTGATGATGGATGGTTGCCGGTGTTGTGGTGCTGTTCTTGAATCCTATACCCATCTGAAAAGCACTGTTGAGGGACTCCGAGTCCAGCACTTGATGGGTATATTTGTTGGTTGGTAGACCTTCAAATAGCGCAAGGGTATTGTTGAGGGGAACTCCCGAAATGACAAATCTAGCACGATACTCCGCCTTGTCGGTGCGCAATACATAGCCCCGCTCTGCTCTCCTAACATGCTGTACGGCCTCACGTAGATGGCAAGCACCTCCTTGGCGTTCTACATATGCGATAATTGGATTTACCAAGTTGATCAGCCCTCCGTCTACATAGTAGTTGTCATAATTGGTATAACAAAGCGCTGTTGCTCCAAAGAGTACATTGACCTCCTTGGCGTGGTTTTGGGCGGTGATGAGCAGCTGTTCATTGATAAAGTCTACAAAGTCATCGTTTTTATCAAGCCCAAAATGCTTGAGCAGCCACTGAGTCGAGAAAAACGCATAACGTGCCAGCCGCACCTGCTCAGGGGTGGCGCGCAGGGCGCATTGCCAGAGGTCGCTTAGGCGAGCCGGTGGGAAGGCGGTCTGCTTTAGAGAAGTCTGCCATACAAACTGGCTGATACGGTAGCAAAACTCCCAAAATGGGCGTTGATTTTTGACACCAAAAACCCGCTCGGCCTCTGCTATCCAAGCCTCTAAATCTTGGTATCGGTTGAGTATGCGCCCATCGCGGAGGTGTACTTGCATAGGCAGCTCCAGCTTGCGGGCTGGAATCTTGATTCCCAAAGCATCGACCAAATGCTGCAAGGGCATCTGATTGCCCAAGCCTACCAAGGTCGTTGCGCCGCTTTCGAATACAAACCCCTTGCGCCAGTAAGCACTCGTGCAGCCTCCGGGGAGGTAGTTCTGTTCCAAAATCAATACCCGTAGCCCTTGCTTGGCCAACAAACCTGCGGCGCTCAACGCGCCCATCCCACTACCAATGACAGCAACATCATAATCATCAGTAGTATTAGCGTAAAACGAGGAAGTATTGGGGCTGTACATAGGCTAAGAACGATTTGGGTGGAAATGTTGTTATAGAGGGGATGTTTTTAAAAAGGAATAAAACTAAGTTTGTTTAACTTTTTTACCCATCTGTTAAACAAATCTAGTCTCAAAAAGTTTTAACCCTTGTACACAGCTTCCGCTAGGGAGCGCCGCTACACACTTCTCCCCTCTGACGGTCGACCACTGCCTAAACTCCGCAACGTCCCGTCTGTGTAGCTGTAGTTTTGTGTTTTTTAATGGTTTATTTACCCAACCCTAAAATTACGCTTTCGCCTTTCGCCTAATGAAAATCTCTGTCTTCCGCAAGGAACATTTCAACGCTGCCCATCGCCTACACAACCCGCGATGGAGCGATGAGAAGAACGCTCGTGTCTTTGGAAAATGTAATAATCCCAATTATCACGGACACAACTACGAACTGATTGTTCAGGTAACCGGAGAGGTTGACCCCGAAACCGGCTATCTGATAGATATGAAAGTGCTCAGCGACCTAATCAAGGAGCACGTAACCGAAAAATTTGACCACAAAAACCTGTCCTTGGATGTAGAGGAGTTCCAAGACCTCAACCCTTCAGCAGAAAACATTGCTATCGTGATTTGGCGCATCCTGCGTCAGCTATTAGAGGATAAATACGAGCTAAAAGTTAAACTTTATGAAACAGAACGGAACTTTGTGGAATTCCCCGCTTGACCACAATTACATTGACCATATCGGCGACGAGCACATCGGCACGGCCTATGATACCCCTATGCGCCCAGATGCTTTTGAGCTAAATGATGACGAGAAGATAGATAAAATCGAGGCCCACTTTCGCGAGATTATGCTCACCCTTGGGCTAGACCTCAACGACGACAGCCTCAAAGGGACTCCCCGACGTGTGGCTAAGATGTACGTACAGGAGATTTTTCAAGGCCTCAACCCTGCCAATAAGCCTAAGGTGGCACTTTTCGAAAATAAATACCAATATAACCAAATGTTGGTTGAGAAAGACATCACGCTTTACTCTAACTGCGAGCACCACTTTGTGCCCATCATTGGCAAGGCACACGTAGCCTATATCTCTAGCGGAAAGGTGATTGGTTTGTCCAAAATCAACCGTATCGTGCAGTTTTATGCCAAACGCCCCCAAGTACAGGAGCGACTGACGCGCCAAATTGGGGAAGAGTTGAAAAATGTGCTTCAGACGGATGATATTGCCGTGGTAATCGATGCCCACCACTTGTGTGTCTCTTCAAGAGGTATTCAGGATGTCAATAGCAGTACAGTTACGGCCTTTTATGGGGGCAAATTTGAGCAAGAGGCTACCAAACAGGAGTTTTTGCGCTATTTGTCTGGCCAATAAAGCGCCCCTACTGACACATATACAAAAAGCCACTCCCCTAGGCACGAGGGAGTGGCTTTTTGCTGGCCCCAGCCTCATAGTTAGGCATTGGTAGCCGTACAATGAAGTATGGACATAAAAAAAGCACTAACCTTTCGATTAGTGCTTCTTAACTGAGTAGCGGGAGGGGGACTCGAACCTCCGACCTCCGGGTTATGAGCCCGACGAGCTACCAACTGCTCTATCCCGCGATGTAATTGGACTACAAAGGTGAGGCTTTTTTATTTAGTTTCCAAATATCAGCCCCAAATTTATTTGATATAAGGATAGATTGAGACTGATTGTCTTGGTATGCGCTGATTTTCAGCGCATTGTTTCCAATTCAAGCTTGGTTGGGTATTAAAACAAAAAGCACTAACCTTTCGATTAGTGCTTTTGACTGAGTAGCGGGAGGAGGACTCGAACCTCCGACCTCCGGGTTATGAGCCCGACGAGCTACCAACTGCTCTATCCCGCGATGTAATTGGACTACAAAGGTGAGGCTTTTTTATTTAGTTTCCAAATATCAGCCCCAAAAAATAACGACTCAGCAACTAAATAGTGCTGAGTCATTGATAATGAGCTTATTGTACTGTATAATGAAGCGTAACTTTAAAGTTATCGGTACTGCTAGGCTTTAATGCATCAACCACGCTCTTAGACACACGAATGATTACCTTATCATCTTCGTTTTCGGGCAATTGGCCGATTATGCGGACAAAAGCCGTCAAGTTATTTTCAGGGTTGGACAAACGAATTACCTGTCCTACATTCGCATCTCTGTGTAGTGCGACATACTTGTTGTTGTCACCTGTCTCCTGAATGATATTTGCATATCCGCTTTCCTCACGCTCAATCTTGCCGTGTACCACGACAGTACTGACAGTAGGCTCCAACTCTTCTTGGACGGGTTGTTTGATAGCCTGTGTTTCTACTTTGACTTCTGTTTTTTGTTGTGTAGTAGCGGCAGCCGCTTGTGTATTGGCTACATTAGCCTGTGTGTTGGCAGCGGTATTGTTTTGTGTGGTTGCTGCATTATTTTGCTGGGCTACTTGTTGTATTGGGTCATTATACTGCGACGACTTCAGCACTTGGCTCTGTTGAGTAGCCTGTTGTTGTACGGCTTGCTGTTGAGTGTTGTTGTTAGTAGCACCACGGGTTGCTCCTTGGGTACTGTTGAAGAAATCAAGGATACCATCACCAGTGTCGACATTGTTATTCGGGTTGGTATTGGTATTGTTTTGTTGCCCGCTGCGCATCTGTGCGAGGTATGCTTCGCCTTCGGCAAGGGTAACTGTCGTAAACACATCAATTTCTTGATTGAGCTTGAGGACAGTATTGGGGGCTAGGTTATTCCATTTCTGCACATCTGCTTGTTGTACTTTGAATGCCTTGGCAATCCGGTAAACATTATCGCCTCCCTGCACCTTATACACTATTTTTTTGACAGCAGCATTAGTGGTTTGTGCAGTTTCGCCTCGGTTGGGGCCTTCTAAGCCATCAAAGAACCCACTACTATTATTGTTTGCAGCAGCGCCTTGCTTATTGCCTTGGCTGGCGTTGTTATTGCCGGCATCGGTAGGCATACTGATGATAGCATCGATAGGAGTGTCGCTGCTAGTTTGTTTGTTTTGAGTGATTTGTTGAGCTTGGACACTACCTTGTTTATTTTCCAAATACACAACCAGCTCCTGCCCTTCGCGCAAGGCGCTGGAAGTGAGTTTGTTCCAATCTTTGATATCGTCAATGGCCACTTGGTATTTTTTGGCAATGCCTTCTAACGATTCACCGCGAGCTACCTTGTGTTTCTGTACTTGGTATTGTTGGGTTTGAGCTACTTCGCCTTCGGCGATAGGCTGCGCTACGATAAGTACCTGCCCGACCCGGATTGTCTCCGCATCGATGTTGTTCCACTCACGCAACTGCGCTACCGACATATTGTATTTGCGGGCTATTTGGGTAAGGTTGTCGCCTTTGACTACAGTATAGTTGGTTGTTTGTTCGGCGAGATTATTAGGAATAGCCTGCCCGTCGCTATATCCTACAATGAGGCGCTGCCCAACCTGGACATTTTCGTTGGTGAGATGGTTAAAGGCTTTTAGGTCATCAATCGAAACCTTGTATTGTCGGGCTATTTGGGTAAGGTTGTCGCCTCGGACTACTGTATGAATGATAGGCCGCTCATTGTCGTCGTGCATACTGCTTTTGAGTACACGATTGGGGGTGGTGGCATTGGCACTGACATACTGCTTGTCAGGCGTATTTTTGCGGACAGTTTTGCGGTTACCTACCCCTACAATCAGTTCTTGGCCAAGGCGGATTTTATCATCCTCCAAATTATTCATTTCCCTTAGCTCGGCCAAAGAGAGGCTATACTGCCGGGCTATTTGGGTGAGATTATCTCCTTTGACGACCTTGTGGGTGAGGTTATAAAACTGCGTTTCGTCAGGAGCTTGGCTGCCGCTCGTCAGTACTTGTCCTTCTCCATAAGGCACCATCAAAATATCATTGGCCTTCAGGTCATTGGCCGTAGGGATATGTCTGTTGTACTCCAGTATTTGGTTCATTTGTACCCGATAGCGTTGGGCTATCTTGCTGAGGCTCTCGCCTCTGTCTACTTGGTGTACAATGAATATACGCTCTCCGATACGTTTGAGGCGGAGCGAGTCGGTAGGTTCGGCCAAGGTAGGTAGGCTTATCAAAAAGCCCAACAGCCATAGACTTATGCTAGATTTCAAACTTTTCATAAAGAAAGGGGTTGTTGAGGTTTACAGCGATAAAATGACCAGTTCCTGCTTATTTTTTTGATACATCAAGTGCTCATCAAGCAAGCAAAAGTGTGTTAAGCTAATGCCTTGTGTGGCTGTGGCAAGGGTATCTTGCCACAATACTCGGCCTTCTTGGCTGTCGAGTATGATTAATTGTTGGGTCATTTTGGTGTCGGTATCAGAAGGATGATAATAATACGAAAGCACTAGGAGCTTCGTTCCCTCCCAATAATTGATAGCTTTTGTGGGCACTATCTTTAGATTTAACTCTAAAAACTTTCTAAGGGTTGCAAAATACATATTTTCTTCAGCATAGTACAAAGGGTAAGCTACTTTATGTTGGTTAAAATCTTTTTGCGCAATATTCGTGCAAGGTTTTAAAGTTGGCTCTTTCCAAGGCAAACAGAAGTGCTGCGTTGTGCCGTCGGCTTGGGGCTGACTTAGGTATGCGCCTTGCTGGTCGTTGCCAAGCCAGAGGGCTTCGGGGAACTGCCCCAGCGCCTTGCCGCTGGGCAAATGTGCCCAATATACGCCGGCAGTGCGGGGTTGGTCGGGGTCAGGATAGTGTTCCCAGACAGCGATACCGTCCCAGATGGCCTTGGGGGTGAGCCACCAACTTTCGGCCAACGAAACCTGATGTAGGCTATATTGGCCCAGCTGATAATCTACACAGGCCCATTGTACTTGCATAGCCTCAGGGTCGCGCATTTCTACCCAAACCCAAGGGCGATACCCATCGACTACCAAACGCCAAATAGGCAAAGGCAGCATTACCGAAATTTTTGGCTGTATTACACTAGATATACCGGTCATTTTTTGTATCTTTATGCTTAGGCGTATTTTGTCTGGCTAAAATTTGTCTGAACCTTCAGCGTGAGCTTCCCAACAAACAATTTTTGCCTCCCAACAAAGCTCATATACAAGCCTACTGTGTCAACAAACAAAATGCTTGACTGATTCGTCTTAAATCTTAAAGCGTAGTGGTGGTCGACAAAGTATCGATGGGTATCTACATACTCATCGGCCAAACGATGCCCACCATCAACTTAGCTCAACACAGACTATACGCATTGACAAAGGTAAAAACAAGGACTATGAACTTATCAAAATATATCACTTTTTGTGGGATTACTCTCCTCTGCTGGTTTTGTTACCAACAATTCTCGTTTTCTTGGTTTCCAAAAGCTTGGGCGCAAGAGACACGCCCCTTGGTGTATGGGCTGAAGATAGACAGCGAAATTGACCCCACCACCCAACGGTATATACAGCTTGGTCTAGAAGAGGCCACCCGCCAAAACGCCGACTATATCCTGTTGGAGCTGAATACCTTTGGTGGGCGTGTAGACAATGCAGACGCCATCCGGATGGCCCTGCTCAACTACCCCAAGCCAGTGTGGGTGTTTATCAATCAAAATGCAGGCTCTGCCGGCGCGCTGATTTCTTTGGCTTGCAACAAAATCTATATGCATCCTGGCGCTACTATTGGCGCAGCCACAGTTGTTACTCAAGATGGTACCAAGGCCTCGGGCAAGATGCAGTCGTATATGGCCGAAAAAATGCGTGCTACTGCCGAAGCTACCGGGCGTAACCCCGAAATAGCTGCTGCTATGGTAGACGAAAGTATAGAAGTAGATGAGTTGCAAAAAGGCAAAGTATTGACTCTCAATACCCGAAGAGCCATCGAAAAAGGGATATGTGATGGCCAAGTAAGTACTGTTGAAGCGTTGCTGAAAGCCGAGGGCATCAAAGATTACCGTTATGCCATACATCAACTCAGCAACACAGAACGCGTCATTGCGATGTTCCTCAACCCCTTCGTAAGTAGTATTTTGATAATGATTATCCTTGGGGGTATTTATTTCGAACTACAAACGCCTGGGGTCGGCTTTCCTATCGCCGCTGCCGCCATCGCCGCTATCTTGTACTTTATTCCTTATTATCTCCACGGTTTGGCCGAATACTGGGAGCTGCTCCTGCTGGTGGTTGGGGTAGGGCTGATAGCCGCCGAGATATTTGTCATCCCAGGCTTTGGATTGGCCGGCATAATGGGCTTTTTCTGTACAGGTAGCGCGCTGATGTTGATGATGGTAGGCAACGAATGGCTCGACTTTCGGTTTGTAAGCCCTGCCGAACTGTATGCCTCTTTTGTGTCGGTGGCGGTGAGCTTGCTGGCAGGTGCCATCTTGATTATCTTGGCTGTGCCGCAGATTTTGAAGAGCAAACCCTTCCGCGACATCTCGCTCGAATCTGTTATGGATAGCAAAGAAGGCTATACCGCCGCCACTATCCGTACCAATTACATAGGCAAAAGAGGACAAACGCATACTGTGCTGCGTCCCAGCGGTACCATCATTATCGACGGAGAATATTATGACGCGCAAAGCCGTGGCGAATACCTCCCACGTGGGGTAGACGTAATCGTTGTAGGCCAAGAGGGTACTTCGCTGCAAGTACGCCGCGTAGAAACCCCCGTAGACCTAGATGTGCTCGAAGCCCAATAACGGCCTTTGTGTGCCAGCAAACATACAATGCCTCCAAAATTTAGCCTATTAGCTAGCCTTTGGAGGCACTTCCTTGTTGTTATACATTGATTGTCAGCCGGAAAATCCTTATCTTTGCAGGTTTATATTCGCATTCCAATTGCTTATGACCAAGACTTATGATACCCGCCCCGCTGCCGAAACAGCTGTGTTGGTGGCGGTAAGCCCTAGCTTTCAAACCCAAGAAACCACACAATCTTACCTAGATGAGCTGGCATTCTTGGCGACGACACTAGGCATAGAAACCCTACATACCTTCACCCAAAAACTCGACAAGCCTCATCCACAAACCTTTGTAGGCAAGGGAAAGCTAGAAGAGATAGTGCAGTATGTCAAAGAAAATGAGGTAGATATGATTATTTTTGATGATGACCTCTCCCCCTCTCAAGTCCGCAATATGGAGCGCGCCTTCAATGGTGTTATCATAGACAAGGCCAAACACAAAATCTTAGACCGCAGTTTGCTGATTCTGGACATCTTTGCCAAACGCGCCCAAACCATACAGGCCAAAACCCAAGTAGAGCTAGCACAGTACCAATATATGTATCCACGCCTGACGAGGATGTGGACTCACCTTTCCAAACAAAAAGGGGGCATCGGTATGCGTGGCCCAGGGGAAACAGAACTCGAAACAGACCGTCGGATTGTAAAGGACAAAATAGCCCTGCTCAAAACCAAGCTCTCCAAAATCGATAGCCAAAATACTACTCGCCGCAAAGCCCGCGAAGACTCGGTGAGGGTGGCACTAGTAGGCTATACCAACGTGGGTAAATCGACGCTGATGCGCCTACTGGCCAAGACCGATGTGTTTGCCGAAAACAAACTCTTCGCTACCGTAGACTCTACAGTACGCAAGGTAGTCTTAGACAACATCCCGTTCCTACTCACCGATACAGTAGGGTTTATCCGCAAGCTTCCGACTACCCTTATAGAGTCGTTTAAGTCTACCTTAGATGAAATTCGAGAGGCCGACATCCTGATTCATGTGGTCGATATTTCTTCATCTCACTATGAAGAACACATACAGGTAGTCCGAGAGACCTTGGCCGATATCCAGTCTGCCGACAAACCCACGCTGATGGTCTACAACAAAATAGACCTGCTGCGCCAAGAGCTGCCCGAAGAGACGACCTTCAGCCCACAAGAAAATGCACTCTATATCTCGGCTACTAGCCAAGAAAACATACAGGCGCTACGCGAAGCCCTGATGGAGTTGGTCAGACATAAGTACCAAGCCATCTATCCCAACTATTTGTAAGGCCAAAGGCTACGCAAGGGATTCGGAGCAAAACAGTTGTGAAAGCCATCGTTTTACCCTATCTTTGCCTAAATTTTTGCCAATCAAATCGCTTCAGTATGGCCGGCTAAACATTGTGGTTATAACTTTTAGCCAAAAAATTTTCATGTTAAGCGCCGAAGCCGTACTTTTGCAATCCTTATAAATCAATGATTTATAGTTTGTTACATCAGTTGTACAATATTTAAACAAGCATTTTAAAGTGACAAAAGCGGAGGTTATTACAGAAATCGCCAACAAAACAGGCGTTAACAAAGACGACGTACAGAAGACCGTAGAGGCTTTCTTCAAAGTAGTTCAAAAGTCTATGGAAGAAGGTCACAACATCTATGTGCGTGGCTTTGGTAGTTTTGTCAATAAAAAACGTGCGCGCAAAGTAGCCCGTAATATTTCAAAAAACACGGCTATCGTTATTGAGCCGCACTACGTGCCTACTTTCAAGCCATCTAAGACTTTCGTAGACAAAGTCAAAAATAGCAACACGCTAAAGGAGACCATCAAGCAGTCGTCATAAGTTAAATGCCTATGCAATACCCTACGAATCTGAAGATAGGAATAGTCGTTGTTGCAATAATCTTGAGTGTAGGCCTATACAGTCTACCCAAGGTCTTGGTCAGTAATGCTACCGAAAGCCTCAAAACGGACGCAGCCGAAATGCAGAGCCAACACGAAAGTATGCTCAGCCCGGCTGACCAGGCATCGCTCCTACAGCTCAAACAAGCGTGGCAACAAGCCTCCGAAGCGGCTACACAATCTGCCTTGGCAGACTCACTGTACACCTTCTTCAGAGCGCGTAGCCTGTTTGATAGTGCCGCCGTATACAAAGCTTGGCAAGCCGACCAACAACCCGACGAGGCCCACCTGATGGCCGCTGCGGATGCTTATTTGGAAGCTTCAGAATTTGCTATCGATGCGCAAAAAGCAAATCAATTGGCCCTGAAAGCACGTAAATATTACGAAGCTGTATTGGCCAAAACCCCTAGCAACCTGACAGCCAAGACCAAATTGGGCACCACCTATCTGACCGATAGCAACCCCATGCAGGGCATCGCTCTCATTCGTGAGGTATTGCAAGCTGCGCCCACTGACGAGCTTGCGCTCTTTACTTTAGGAATGCTCTCGATACGCTCCGGGCAATATGCCAATGCCGTGAGCCGCTTCGAAGAATTATTGGCAAACCACCCCCAAAACGAAGAAGCTAAATATTACTTGGCGCAAAGCTACCATAATGTAGGCCAAACCGCTCAAGCCAAAGACCTGCTTCAGGCGTTGGAAAAAGGGGCGCAAGACACGCTCATCCGTGCTGCCGCCCGACGTTATCTGGATGAGTTAAATTAATTGTTTCACCCAAAAACACTCAAAGTTATGCCTTGTGGTAAAAAAAGAAAAAGACATAAGATTGCAACTCACAAACGCAAGAAGCGTCTAAGAAAAAATCGTCATAAGAAGAAGTAATTTTCACGCAAATATCCTGCCAAGCGCGTCGCTCAGCCCCCTAGGCTGAGACGCGCTATTTGGCATGATATGGCTATAAAAGCCCCCTCAATTTTGCTTCTGGTATCTATCATTTAGTGCTGCAAGAAGTATTTTGACCGCAGGCTCGGGGCGAAGCCAAGAGCCGGTTTTAGTCTACTACTAAACAACTTGGCTGGAGTAAGCCCGCCAAAAGTCAAAAGATTACAGCATGTTTCGTGAAAATGTTTCAGACCATCAAACCAACAAAGACTTGAGTAACGAATTAGTCATCAATTCTACTCAGCAAGGTGAACGAATCGTACTGCTGCAAGACAAAAACATTGTAGAATACCATTTAGAAGAACGGGATAACCATTTTACGGTAGGTGACATTTATTTGGGACAAGTCAAGAAAGTAGTCCCCGGCCTCAACGCAGCCTTTATTGATATAGGCTACGAAAAAGATGCCTTTTTGCATTATTTAGACTTGGGCAAAGAGTTTGGCTCACTCCAAAAGCATGTCCGAGAGACGACCTCCAAAAAAAATAACCCCCTGCGCAAAATTAGCACCCTTACCCTAGAGCCTCAAATCGACAAAAAGGGTAAAATCTCTCAGGTGCTCAGCCGTAACCATTATGTGCTGGTGCAGGTACTCAAAGAACCTATCTCTACCAAAGGTCCCCGCCTTTCTTGTGAAATTTCTCTTGCAGGCCGCTACGTTGTGTTGCAGCCTTTTTCTAATGTGGTCAATATTTCCAAAAAAATTACTAGCAAAGACGAGCGCACGCGCTTAGAAAGGCTCATCGCGTCTATCAAACCCAATAACTTCGGGGTGATAGTCCGGACTGCCGCCCAAGGCAAAGATGTAGCCGAGCTGGATAAAGACCTCAGTAGCTTAGTAGAAAAATGGGAAGCAGGGATGGAAGCCCTGCGTACCGCCAAACCACGCCAAAAAATCATTGGCGAAATGCGTCGCGCTTCTTCTATTTTGCGCGATATGCTCAACGAAAGCTTCGACAGTATTGTCGTCGACGACAAGCAAATTTATGAAGAAACCCGCGCCTACATCCGCACGATAGCCCCCGACAAGGAGCGCATCGTTAAGTTGCATAGCGGGAAAGTAAAGGTTTTTGAACACTATGGCATCGAAAAGCAGCTCAAATCGCTCTTTGGCAAGTCAGTTAGCCTACCCAATGGCGGCTACCTTATCATAGAGCATACCGAAGCCCTGCACGTCATAGATGTCAATAGTGGCAACAAATCAAACACCGAACAAGACCAAGAGTCTACGGCCCTCAGTGTCAACCTCGAAGCCGCGCGCGAAGTCGCCCGACAGCTCCGAGTACGTGATATGGGCGGCATTATTATCATCGACTTCATAGACATGAAAAAGGCCGAACACAAAAAGCAGGTCTATGATTTTATGAAGAACGAGATGAAACGCGACCGCTCACGCGCCACTGTGCTGCCACTGACCAAGTTTGGGCTGATGCAAATCACCCGTCAGCGCGTACGCCCAGAGATGAATATCATCACGCGTGAGGTATGCCCCACTTGCAACGGCACAGGCAGCATCCAAGCAAGTATCCTGATTTCGGATGTGATTGAAGGACATCTAGAACACTTGTTTCGCAAACAAAATGAGCGTGGCATCACCGTTACGCTTCACCCATACCTCCACGCCTTTTTTACCAAAGGCATCTGGTCGCGACAGCGGCAGTGGTTGTTTATGTATGGGCGCTGGGTAAAGCTCATCAAAGACTCTTCGTTGCCTATTACTTCCTTTCATTTCCTCAACAAACACGGTGAAGAAATAGAACTGAATAATTAGACACCAATCACATTTGCCTAAACCATCCTGAAAATTCGGGATGGTTTTTTGGTGAATGGCTTGGGATATGAGTTTTCCAGAGGCTGCCAGTATTTAGAGCTTGTTTAAACTGGTCTTCACCAGTACCTAATGCTGCTTGTTGGCTGCTATGTTGTTGAAAATGGTCGTCATAGCCCTCCCACGATTTTATCGTGGGCTAGACATAAAATCTGCATTTTTCGCCTAGTATCAACACAAAAATCAGCTGTTTTTGAGAGCCACATTGAAAGTTTAAACAAGCTCCTAGTTTCTAGGATAGGGCTTCTGCACCAAAATCAGGGTGATAATAGTTGTTTGGTAGATTTATATCCCTTGCGATTTTTTTACGTTTTCTTTTCAAACTAATTTTATCGGGGTTCTTTTTGAGCAGAAATAGCGCCCACTTTCTGATGACATGTAGATTGACGATGGCATTGTCGCGTCTGATAGCCGATTGGTCTTCTCCGAAGGTAACCTCCAAGTGCCAATGCAACTGATTTTCGATGCTCCAATGTTGTCGGGTACAAAGGTACATCTGCTCGGCAAAAGGATTCATCAGACTGCTGATAAAGAAGCTGTTAGAGATATTTTCTTTGCCGTCTCTGTATATTTTTCTTTCCACCCGAATCAGGCTGTGACAGTTTTTCCAATCTTGCGCCTCCTCTAAAAATCGATTACTTTTTTGAATTGGCTTTAGACTTTACTATAATCTAGTTTATTGTATATCAGTATGTCCATTTTGGAGGGAATATTTTGAGGTGGGGCTATCATTTGGGGGTAGGTGTTACAACTACTAAACACATCAAATGGGAGCGCAATAGCGCAAGCAAATCAGCTGGAGATTTCATAGAAGGGCAGCACACACTGATGAGTGCCATACTTGATGAATCATGGAGCATTGTACACGGTGAATTAACACAAAAAAACAATCTACAGCAAGCCTATGACTTTTGTATGAAGACTTTTGAGTGGCGGGTGTCCTATAATTAGCAAAAAAGTATATCTTTGCCTAGCTACCCTGTATTGATTTTATTTACGCTCAAGCCGCTTTACTTTTGAAAACCCAACCATCTACTTCTTCGCGTCGCCGTGTGCTCAAACAACTGGCCTTGGCCGGAACCGGGCTTGCTATCGCCCCTACAGCCCTTGTGAGCTTGAGGCCACGAACTGATAGCCTCAAAATCGCCATTAACAACGGCAAGGTGTTTAGCCAAGGCAGCATCAGGCCTTTGCATCTAGGCATTACCCAAGACAACCGCCTGCGCCTCTCAACAGAGCTGCTCAATGCACCTACGGTGATAGATGCGTCGGGCAAGATTGTTTCGCCAGGTTTCGTAGATATCCTAGCCGATAACGCCTCGAACCCCAAGAATACCTACCGGATTTTTGAAAAATATAAAATCAGTGATGGCTGTACAACAGTCTTGCAGATGCACGGAGGCGATGAGTACCCCGCAGCCTTTCATCAATACTTTGACCGCCAACCACACTATGTCAACTATGGCATAGGGGTATTTGTGATGAGGCTCAAATACATTTATAGCAACCCCAAGGACGTGTACCGCTATGTAGAGAAGGGGCTTGAAGAAGGAGCCTTGGGTGTTTGTCATAGTATCGAATACCAACCTACACCTTTTGAAGAGCTGCTGGAGTATGCCAAACTCGTGCAGAAATACGACCGACCGCTGTTCTTGCACCTGCGCCATTCGTCCAAAGAAAAAGAGCTAGAAGGGGTAAGCGAAGCCATTGCCCTAGCCCAACAAACCGGCGCTAGAGTCCATATAGACCATCTGCACTCTACCGGAGGGACTTACAATATGCCTGCTGCATTGGAGATGATCGACAACGCTAACAACATGGGGATGGAAATCACTACCTGTGTATACCCCTACAGCTATTGGGCTACCTATATTGCCTCCAAACGCTTTGATGCCGGATGGCAACAGCGCTTTGGGCTGACTTATGAAGACCTGACTGTGGTAGGCACGGGTGCTAAGATTACCGCACAAAATTTTGACTTTTACCGCAAACAGATGGGCGTATTGGTGGCAGTACCCGAAGGGACTGTGCCTTTTGACAAAACGGTCAACCTTGCACTGCAAACAGACTTTTGTATGATAGGCTCTGATGGAGGCATCGAAAGCGAACCAAGAGCCAACAACCACCCGCGTGGCGCAGGGTGCTTTGCTACTGCGCTCCGGCATGCGCAGAATATCGGGATGAGTTTAGACAAAATGTTGACCAAGATGACTTCGTTGCCCGCCAAGCTGATGCGCCCATCGCTCAACGAGCGCGCCGTCATCAAAGACAAGGCCATCGCCGATATCACCATCTTTGACCCCAAAACGATTCAAGGGAAAGCTACCGTGACCAACCCCAACCAGTTTTCGGAAGGCATTGAGTGTGTAATCGTCAACGGGCATATTGCCTACAGAGACAAAAAAATATTGTTGAGCAAAGGAGTTCCTATTAGGTATTAAAAACCGCACGCAAATCGTATATTTGACACGCTTTTTGCTTATATTCACAAAAAACCATTCATTACAGCCGCAAAAGCTCCAATGCCTCAAAAAACGCCGTTATTCCGCTTTCTTTTGCCTATCTCAGGCCTGATTTGCCTCTTTTTTTATCAATGTGGCCCCGATGAACAGTCGCAAACCGAAAGAGCAAGCCGTGAGATAAACGCCCTTGCCCTACGACAAGACAATGAACCTGCCCAAACTGCCGAACAATCCGCCGAAAAACAAACAACCCAAACAATTCAAAAAACTGGTATAGACAGTACGCCGCGCCTACAGTGGGGCGACTGGAAGGTATTTGTAGAGCCTATCCAAGGTGCTTTTAGTGCTGCCGAAAATACCCATATCCGGGTATATCATCAGCAAAAACTGGTATATGATACCCGCACAGGCTCGCAAGAACTCAAGTTGGGTCTTGTACCTTTGAGGGTGCAGATGGGCGATACTGTTTATGTGAAAGACCTAGACGAAGACGGCGCACCCGAGCTCATCGTAGCACACTGGACCGGCGGGGTGCATTGTTGCTTTTATTGGGATATTCTGCACCTCAAACCCATCAAGGACGACAGCATCCGCGTTACGACTATCTTCGGCAATCACAGCATCCCGGCTCTTCACTATGACAGCAAAACCGACAAGCCGTATTTTGAAATATACGACGGGGTTTTTGCATATTGGAATGCTTCCTTTGCCGAATCGCCGCAGCCAAAGGTGTTTTTGAGCTTCCAAAAAGGAGAGCTCCTTGCGGATAAAGAACGGATGAAGCGACTCAAGCCCAGCAATCAAGAAATACGCGAGCGTTCGGCTATGGTCAAACAAGAGATGGAGGCAATCTACCAATCGGTGGCGGCTGAAGGCGCTTCGCAAAGCCAGTTTAATCATTATCGGCTCCCTCCAGAACTATGGGGCTTGATGCTAGATTTGATTTATAGTGGCCATCACAAAGAAGCTGACAAACTACTGGAAGAGCTTTGGGATGCGAAAAAATATGCTGGAAGGGCTAGTTTTAAAAAGGCTTTTGAAGAGCAACTCACTGAGAGTATATATTACAAACAACTAAAAGACTAGCCCACTCAGAAGCTAGCTAAATCCTACTTTCGGCTTCCTGTACATCTATCGGGATACAATGAGGTGCTTTGGCTTCTTTGAGGCCGAGGTACACCGTGCTACCTTCTGCGATGGGGTGGCTGCTTTGTACCTTCAACAGCGCCTGCTCTAGCTGAACATACAGCTCGTAGTGTGTGCCGGCAAACAAACACCGTAGTACTTGGCTGGCCACAACTTGGGGCGAGGCTTGGGTATTGATGTAGAGGTGTTCGGGTCGGAGTACAAGCCAAGCTTCCAAAGAAGCCATCTCCTGATGATGGTGCGGAATAGTACCCCAAGGGCTGTATACACTGCCATTTTCTACAACCACACGAAGGCAGTTGGCTTGGCCAAAGAATCGTGCTACATAAACAGACTGTGGGCTTTGGTAGAGTGCTTGAGGCGTATCAAACTGCAAGAGCTGGCCCTGACGCATCACAGCAATACGGTCGGCGATGGCAAGCGCATCCTGCACGTCATGGGTTACAAATAAGGCCGTAATGCCTGTTTTTTTGATAATCTGACGAATATCTTCTCGAATTTGTGTACGCAAGATACCGTCCAAATTGCTAAAAGGCTCATCCAACAACAACATATCCGGCTTGGGAGCCAAGGCTCTGGCCAAAGCCACACGCTGTTGTTGTCCGCCAGAGAGCTGGTGTGGGTATTTGCGTAGGTTTTCGTGTAGCTCTACCAACTGCACCATTTCTTGCAAACGCGCCTTACGCGCTTCTCTAGACCATTGGCGAAGCCCAAAGCAAATATTATCTTCTACACTAAGGTGTGGAAAAAGCGCATAATCTTGAAAAACCATGCCAATATTGCGGCGCTCCGGCGCTACAAATCGGCGCTCGTCGGCCATACAGGCTTCGCGCAGGTAGATAGTGCCCTTGTCGGCAACCTCAAAGCCGGCTACCAAACGCAAGAGCGAGGTTTTGCCACTGCCGCTCTCACCCAAAATAGCTACTAACTCTCCAGTATCGACCGCCATCGACACATTGTTGACTGCCCAGGGCAGCTGAGGGGCATAGCGTTTGCAAAGATGATGGAGTACGAGGATGGCGTTGGGTGTCATGAGTATAATGCGAAAAGTAACATGGAGTGCCAAAGATACACAAAAAATCACGCCATAGGCAACACAAAAGCCCGAACCAAGGCCGGGCTTTTGATGATATTTGACTAACAATGCAAATTGGAGTTACAAAGATGCGCTTGAAGCTAAGCGTACAAAATGACCACATACCTACATCTCATACATCTTTCTTCCGTGTTCAAGCAACAGCCCTTTGTATAGGTTAATGCTTTGACAATCATTAAAGTAACCCCACATTAAGCAGAATTGTTTTTGGGTGGTTTGCTTACGACATGCCTAGCCAAGATGCGGAGTGCTTCGGTTTTGGCTGTAGGGCTACGTTTACACTGCCAGAGCTGTTGGCGTGCCTTGGCAGCGGCTTGTGCTTCTTGGCAAATGGGCAAGGGGTAGTCTTTACCCAAATGGCATTGGTACAGCGCCTGTTCTAGCGGAGACATCAGCCAAGGCTGATGCAGGTATTTAAGGGGTAACGGAGCCAAAATAGGCAACCACTGTCGGATAAAATGCCCTTCGGTATCTTGTTCTTGAGATTGTTTGACAGGATTGTATACTCGGATGGTATTGATACCTGTAACGCCAGCCTGCATCTGAAACTGAGGGTAATGAATGCCTGGCTCAAAATCGAGAAAGAGGCGCGCTAGATGGGTAGCGCCGGCTTTCCAGTGCATCCAGAGATGGTGGGTCAAGAAGGAAACCAACATAGCCCTCATGCGGAAGTTGAGGTAGCCGGTTTGGTGGAGGGCTTGCATAGACGCATCGACGATAGGGTAGCCAGTGCGCCCTTCGGCCCACGCTTGCCAGCGCTCGTCGTTGGGGTGGTATTGGAGTGATTCATAGGCGCGGTTGAGGTGTTCAAACTCCATTCGGTCTTCCATCTCAAATTTCTGAATAAAATGACACCGCCACCACAGCCTCGACACAAAAGCATCGAGTTGGAATTGCCAACGGGTGGTATTTTGTAGGGCTTGGTATACCTGACGGCTGGAGAGGTTGCCCCAAGCCAAATAGGGGGATAGACGGCTGCAACTCTGCCGGGAGGGGGCGGGTTGGGAAATATGGCGCGTATAGTGTTGTGCTCGGCTGTCCAAGAAGGTCTGCAAGTAGTGGTGAGCCGCCGACTCTCCTCCAGGTTGAAACAGCGCCGCCTTGGTCTGCCAAGCAGTAGGGAGAGAGGTTTGGAAAAAGGGCGATTCCCAAGCTTGGCTTATAGGGAGTGCTTGGTAGCGCCGCCAGTCGGGGTGTGCTAAGGGAGCGTTCATGTGCTTTTCCCAGGTCTGTGTCCAGCCCTCTCTGTTGCGTAGCCCACGCCTTACTCCGTTGCTGGGGAACTCGTGCCAACGAATACCCTGATGGGTACACCATTGCTGTATGGCCTTGTCTCGTTCGTAGGTAATGCGCAAGCCCGTTTCTTCGTGGGAATACAAGGCTGCAATGTCAAAAAAACTGCGAAGGTGCTCCAGTACAGGCAATGCTTCTCCATAAGCAACTTGCAAAGGAATGTTTTGGGTGGATAACTCGCGCCGCATGCCCTGCAAAGACTGCCACACAAAGCGCCAATGTCGTGTGTCATATTCGGGTGCTTGACACACCGAAGGCTCATAGATATAGAGCAATATCAGAGGCAAACCTTCGGCTAAGGCCGCCTGCAATGGGGCGTGGTCGCGCAAACGCAAATCGCGTTTAAACCAAACAATGTTGACAAGAGGACGCGAAACAGCCATAGACAAAAACGTTCTTTGCCCTGACTAACTATTTGTCAGTGCGCAGTGTTTGAGCGCCATTCAAAACCATAGAGTATCGTGTGGCCTTGGGTAGACTACCAGATGACTTGAGATCAAACCTTACCCAGTAGCTTGAGCAAGAGCACGATAAAGGGCGTAGCCAACAACAGACCATCAAAACGATCCAAAAAGCCGCCGTGCCCGGGGATGGCATTGCTTACATCCTTGATTTGTAGGGCGCGTTTGTACATAGACATGACCAAGTCGCCATAAGTACCCAACACAATCACTATCAGCGCCACACTCATCCAAACCCAAGGAGTAAGCGCAGGGAAGATATACCTAAATGCTAGTGCCATCAACAAGCAAGCCACGCTGCCAGTGATAGAGCCTTCCCAGGTTTTTTTGGGTGAAATACGCAAGAATAGTGGGTGTTTGCCCCATTGTCGGCCTCCAAAATAGGCCGCAATATCGTGTGTCCAAATCAGAAACAAAATCGCCAAAACCACATCGGGACGGTAAGTACTGTCTGTTTCAAAAGCAATCAACTGTATCAGAGAGAGCGGCAACGCTACTTGGGCAATGCCCAACAGTGTGAACCCTATGTCGCCAAAAGGATTACTAGTGCTTTTCTGATAGAGCCTGAAAATCATAACCAAGCCAAACAAAGGGTACAGCGCTAGGTATGCTTGTGTGGGGAGGTAAGCATTCTCGACCAAGTACATCATCCCATAAAGCGCAATGCCTAGTGCGGTTCCATAATGGCGCAAAGGGGTATATCCGGCCAGACGCACTAGTTTGTAAAACTCTAGCTGGGTCAGGATGAGTATTCCCAAAAAAATAAGCGAAAATGACCATCCATCCCACAGAATAGCCATCAACATCAGCAAAAAACCCAACACACCACTCACAACTCGTGCTTTGAGGTCTTGGTAAGTGGCTGCTTTGTTTGAATCTTGCGAAATAATCATAAGAGGGGGATCTTCTTGCTTCAACACGGCTCAGGAATGGGGGCTAAGGTGATTGCGGATGTGGATACGGTGAAAGATAAACAGCAGCCCTGCCGTGATTGCTAGCGAAGTCAGTGCTGTAGATAAGGGAACGGCCTGTGTGTCTTCTATATCGAACCCAAGGCTGCCTTGTTGGTGTAGGTAAATCATCGTTACTGTAAAGGCATTGTTGACAAAGTGTGCCAAAATCGGCAACCATAAATTCCCTGACCAATAAAACAAATAGCCAAACAAAATCCCCAAAGCCATACGAGGGAAGAATCCGTAAAACTGTAAGTGTATGGCGCTGAAAATCATCCCGCTTAGCCAAATAGCAATGTGGATGTTGCATACCTCTGATAGGCGGCGCTGCAATACTCCTCTAAAAACTAGTTCTTCGCCAATGGCAGGTACGACCCCAATCACCAATAAACCCAAGGCAAATTCCCAAGGGCTGGCAAAAGAAGTCATAAATTCGGTCAGGGTTCGGAGTTGGTCTTCTTTGCTTTTGGCCCATTGTTCCCAGCCCGAAAAAACCGATGGTAGCTGGATATGTGTATTCCACTCGATGAGCAGGGCGTTGAAAGGCATCACCAAAAGCGTAACCAAGACCGTTAGTACAAGGGCTTGAGCCAAGATACTCGGACGAGGGCTGAGCACCCTAAGTGAATTCCCCTCTACCCAACGAAGATAGGCATAGGTACTAATGATAAACCCGCCGCTGGCCATCATTCCCTGCAAAACCAAGAGCACTACACGGCCCTTAGATGGTGGTTGGACGCTCATGGGGTCGCGCATTACATCGGCCAGACCTTGAAAATCAAGAGAGAAAAACGGCATCAAAGCTGCCAACCCTACCAATTGAAAAACAAACAACCCTACCAACACAAAGCCCAACAACAACAGCAAATGGCTGACGAGTTGTATCCAGCGGGCTACAGGATTGTTTTCGGGAGTATGGAGCTTGGGCTCCGGGGAGTTGGAGTATAAAGTTTCTTGAGGAGTGTTCTCCGACATATATTTTGAGGGTCGAATGACTGATGTTAAACCAATAGCGGATAATGCTCAATTTAAGCATTCATAGCTCATTATCAAAGTTTTATGGCTATGATTGTAACATATCCTGAGGAAGTGCAATTCCAGCTGATGACAAAATCAACAAACTGCACAGTGTCAAACGGCAAAGGTAGCTAAAAAACCCCAAAATAAGCACCCTCAACAGCAGGTTTGCACAGCCTCAAAATATGGGGTGGGTCAACCTCTTGGCAACAACAACGAAGAATCTCCATAGCTCAAAAAGCGGTAGTCGTTATCGAGCGCCGTTTGGTAGACTTTGCGCCAGTCTTGGCCTATCAGCGCAGCTACGAGGAGTATGAGGGTGGTTTGTGGTTGGTGATAGTTGGTAATCAAGCCTCGGCAGAGCCGCATTTGGTAGCCGGGCATAATCATTATCTCAGTATACCCTTGGAGCTGTGTTAGATTTTGGGCTTGCATATAAATCTGGACAGCCTTGAGCGCCTCTTGAGCGCTAGGAAGCGGTTGTTGGCTGCGGGTATAGGCCCAAAGTTGGGGGATGTGAAAGATGCCTTGCCCTTGTTGGTCAAGCAATTGTACGCCAAACCAGTAGAGGCTTTCGAGAGAACGCATGGCCGTAGTTCCTACCGGTATAAGGCCTTCAGGGTACTGTAGTAGGGCCGCTAGCTGCGCTTGCGAAACAACGATGGCCTCGTTGTGCATAGGGTGTTGAGCTACATCGCCTTGGTGTGTTTCTTGGATAGGTTGAAATGTACCCGCGCCCACATGGAGGGTTACAAAGCCCTGAGCAATGCCTTTGGCGGCCAACTGTTGCATCACTTCGGGTGTGAAGTGTAGACCGGCAGTGGGGGCTGCTACAGCACCTTCGGCCTTGGCATAAACGGTTTGGTAACGCTCATAGTCTGTAGCTTCGGCTTCTCGTTTGAGATAAGGAGGCAGTGGCAGCCTGCCTGCCTCCTGTACGACAGCAGCAAAGGGCAAACCCGTGGAAGCCCAACGGAGAGATACCTCGTTTTGCTCGCGGTTGTGCCAACGGGCTTCGAGCGTGGTGTGTGTTAGGGTCATTGAAAGGCTGAGTGACTCCGGCCAACGTTTCTTGTTGCCTACCATCACTTTCCACACAGTTTCGTCAGTAGTGCTCATTGCTTGTTGCATATCCGTAGGCTGGAGCGGCGACAACAACAACAACTCTATCAAAGCTCCGGTAGGCTTTTGGAAAAAAAGCCGTGCAGGAATGACCTTGGTATCGTTAAAAACCAACATCACCTCGGAGGGCAGCAAGTCGGGAAGGGCGCTAAAACGGTGGTGGCTGATGGCTCCGCCTTTGTAACACAACAACTTGGCACTATCACGCGGGGTAACAGGGTGCTGCGCAATACGCTCGTCAGGCAGATGATAGGTATAATCAGCTAGGCTAATTTTTGGAATGGAGGGCATAGTCCTATGAACAGTAGGGTTGGCGACGGGAGGCTTATTTAATCATTTGGGTATAAACTACCTTCTTGGTCTCGAAAAATGATTCCTCAAAAAAATCACTAATCTCCCAGACTTTACAGGGCTTGCGACAAGCCTTGATTTCTTCGGCCAAATCACCGCCTTTGAGGCTGATGATGCCGTTTTTGAGGGGGTGGTTGTACATCTGAGCAAACTTGTCGCGAGTCCAATACACCAAGGTTTCGAGAGGAGCCACTGCCCGCGTAACCACGAAATCAAAATATTGGTCTACATTCTCAGAGCGCTCGTGCAGGGCACGGGCATTCTTCAGCCCAAGCCCTTCTATCACTTCCTCGACTACTTTGACCTTCTTGCCGATAGAGTCGACCATCAAAAAGCGGGTTTCGGGAAATAAAATAGCCAAAGGTATACCCGGAAAGCCTCCGCCCGTGCCCAAATCCATCACTTCGGCCATAGGCTTAAAGCCCATTACCTTGGCAATAGCCAACGAATGAAGTACATGGCGCTCATAGAGCAAATCTACATCTTTGCGCGAAACCACATTGATTTTCTGGTTCCAATCTTGATACAAGCTCCCGAGGCGCTCAAAATGCGCTTTTTGACTGTCAGTAAGTTCGGGGAAATATTTTTCTATCAACGCGACCGTTGGGTTCATAAGTGTAATTAGGGAATTGGCACAAACTCATCCTCAGACCCCAATGGCCTGAGCTACATTCATCGACACAAAGGTACAGGTTTTTTGCTTCTTCAAAACCTATCCGCCCAAAGCTAACCCTTGTGGCCTATTTACACATGATATTTTGATACGGATAAATACTGATGTTGGATTGTTTTTGTGCTAGAATAGCAGTATCTTTCCTAAACTATATGTACTTCTCAAACTTGTCTTATGATGCTCTACACTTTATTTACCCACCCACTTTTGCTCCAGCAACTGACTTGGGCCGACCAAAACCTACCTATGCTTTATTGGTGGGTCGCCATAGGCTGTACAGGCTTCTTGGTACTACATATCACCCTAAGCGGGATGTTGGGCATTGACCTCGACTATGACTTTGACTTCGATATTGGCGACCTCGATTTGGGCGATGTCTCTCTTTCTGCCTTCATTACACTTTTTGCCATCATGGGCTGGGCTGGCTACTTGGGCTACCAAATGACCAGTTTTTCACACGCCGGCATCGTAGGGGTGTCAGGTACTGCCGGAGTGCTGGGTTTTGTGGCGGCAGTTTGGCTACACAATCGCCTCAAAGCACTGGAACAAACCGGGAATGTCGAACTACAAAACGCCATTGGCCAAATTGGCAGTGTATACCTGACCATCCCCCAAGGCGGAGAAGGACAGATACAAATTGTCGTACAAGGCAAACTAATGACCCTCGATGCCCGATGCGACGAAGCCACCCTGCCCACTGGTGAGCAGGTCATCGTCTATGCGATTGAAGAAGATAAACTCATCGTAGGCCCTTATCAGACATTGATTAATTCATAACTTCCAAACATATACCTTAAACCTCGACAAACAAAACACACATGATTATGGAATACCTGTTCAGTACCATCGGCGTTAGTATTGGCATTCTCTTCCTACTAACCCTTTTTTTGCTATCCCGCTACAAACGTTGCCCCTCCAACAAAGTGTTAGTCATCTACGGAAATGTAGGCAAAGGCCGTAGCGCCCGCTGCGTACACGGTGGCGGCGCTTTCATATTGCCCGTCATCCAAGATTGGCAGTTCCTCAACCTCAATCCTATCCCCATCGAAATAGATTTGCGTGGGGCGCTCTCTAAGCAAAATATTCGTATCAATACGCCCAGTACTTTTACGGTCGCTATTTCTACTAAGCCCGAAATTATGCTCAATGCTGCCGAGCGATTGCTTAGCTTAGACGAGAGCGAAATCAAAACTCAAGCACTTGACATCATCATAGGGCAGCTGCGATTAGTGATTGCCACCCTGACCATCGAAGAAATCAACCAAGACCGTGAGCAGTTTCTGTCACTTATCAACAAACACGTAGCTACTGAGCTCAACAAAATCGGGCTAGAGCTTATCAATGTTAATATAAAAGACATTACCGATGAATCTGGTTACCTCGAAGCCATCGGCAAAAAGGCCGCCGCCGAAGCCATCAACGTCGCCAGAGTAGAAGTAGCCCAACAAGAGCGTAGCGGTGCCATTGGCGAAACCAAGGCCCTACGAGAGAAAGAAGTGGAGGTGGCTTCCGAATTGGCCGCCGCTGATGAAGGACGAAAAGAGGCTGACTCTAAAAAACGTATCGCCATCGCCGAGCTAGAAGCCCAAGCTATCGAAGGAGAAAATATCTCCAAAGCCCGTGTGGTAGAATACAACGCTACCCTGGCCGAGAAATCTGCCGAAGCCCGCCGACGTAGTGAAGTAGCCGAGGCAACAGCCAAACGCGAAATCCTCGAAAATCAAAAAGCTACCGAACAAGCTCGCCTCGAAAAAGACGAAATTATCCACAAGGAAGTCCAAAAACGCAAACAAGAAATTGATGCCGAAGCCGAAGCCGAGCGTGTCCGCCGTATCGCCAAAGGGGAGGCCGATGCCGCATTGCTTAAATACAACGCGGAAGCAGAGGGTCTTCAAAAACTCCTCGAAGCAAAGGCCAACGGGTATAAAGAAATTCTCAACGCCTGTGAAGGCGATACCAATGCTGCTGCCATTTTACTCTTGATTGAAAAGCTCGAATCCCTCGTAGCCAAACAAACCGAGGCCATTGCCAACCTCAAAATCGACAAAATCACGGTTTGGGAAGGCGGTGGCGAGCAAAATGGCAATGCTACGACCAACTTCGTCCGCAACTTTATCAACACACTCCCCCCAATGCACGAGCTAGCACAGCAAGTCGGGATAGAGCTGCCCCAATTCTTGGGCAATATCAACCCCCAAGACCTACAAAAAGCGCTTGAAGTTAGCACTAAGGCCAACGGACGAAAACGCAAACAAACCGAAAGCTCTGAAAAAGCCGAAACAATAGAAGAGTAACCGACCTAGCTTCCCGAAACACATCAGCCACCTCAATCAATTGGGGTGGCTGTTTTGGTAAAGATAGCCTGAGATAAACTTTTGAATTTCGTTGATTTTTTATAACTTTATCCTGAAAAACACAAAATACCTTCTGATTGGAAGGGAAAAACTAACCACTACATCATTGTCGCCACAAAATCATGAGCAAGACAAGTACACTCATCCAAAACGGAATCTATTTCGATGGCTTAGGCAACCCCGGTCGTAAAGCCGATTTATTAATCAAAGACGGAAAAGTCGCTCAAGTAGCCGACTATATCCCCCCACCCGAAGGTGTAAACATACTCAAGGCCGATGGCCTGTGGGTTACCCCGGGGTTTCTTGACATACACACACATTATGATGCTGAGGTCGAAGTATTGCCCGGGCTAGAAGAGTCCGTAAGGCACGGTGTAACGACGGTCGTCTTCGGAAACTGCTCCCTGTCCAGCGCTGTCGGTACCGAAGACGATATCATTAACCTATTTAGTAGGGTCGAAAACATGCCCACTGATATCTTACAAAGCTGGGTGCGCAACAAAATCACTTGGAAAACTACCCGCGAATATTATGAACATCTCGATAGCTTACCTGTAGGCCCTAATATCGCTACCTTCATCGGGCACTCTAATCTCCGTATTGCGACCATGGGCCTAGAACGAAGCCTTACTATCCACAAAGCCAACAAAGCCGAAATAGAAAAAATGAAAGGCACCGTACAAGAGGCTATGGAAGCAGGATACCTTGGGCTTTCTATAGATATG
The DNA here is from genome assembly GCF_000430505.1 of Eisenibacter elegans DSM 3317. NCBI lineage: Bacteria > Pseudomonadati > Bacteroidota > Cytophagia > Cytophagales > Microscillaceae > Eisenibacter > Eisenibacter elegans. The sequence goes on from NZ_KE387154.1 coordinate 487,336, forward strand.
TTGCCGCTGCATCGTATGGCATTAGGGGAATTCAAAGGGGTATCAGTGCCTTCGCAACAGGCGCACTTTAGTGAATATATTAAATTGGCTTCCGTTGTGCGCAAGTACAACCGTGTTTTGCAGGCTACCCCCAATGCCCTCGACAAACGCTCGGCGGCCTTGTTGTTCCTAATGAGTATGGGTGTTTTTCGCAAACGACTGAGTACCACAATCGTAGCTGCACTAGACGTAAAATCAGACCCAAAAATCCATAAAGTAGCAACCGGCCTAGCAACAGTTTTCAACAATGTCTTTCGTACAGATGTACGCTGGCAAGCCCTAGCCGAACCTTTTCTCAATTATGCTGATGGAGCCATCAGCCCACTTTTCGAAGAATTCCCTTCCGCAGCAAAAGCCATTGGAATGAATAGTGAAGAACGTAAGGCGATGTACGCCGACCCTTCCTTCCGTGAATGGTTCAAAAAAGACTGGAATCACAAAGGCCCTGCCGTATTTCATCGCCGCTTAGACGATATGTGGGTCGTCAAATCCCCAGAAACAGGCCAAGAAGGGCGATCTGTCGCCGATTTAGCCGCCGAGCGTAAACAAGACCCCCTTGACTTTTTTATGGATATGGTGGCTAAGTATGACCAAGACTTTCGATGGAAGAGCGCCGTGGCAAATCATCGAGAGGAAAAGCGGATCAAACTATTGGCACACAAAACGACCATACCAGGATTCAATGACTCCGGCGCACATAACGTCAATATGGCTTTTTATGATGGCTCACTCCAAACCCTCAAACAAGCACAGAAGTACCCGCATGTCATGTCTATCGAAACAGCCATTCATCGTATGACTAAGATGGCTGCTGACTGGCTGGGCATCGACGCAGGAGCCTTACGGGTTGGAGATCGCGCCGACTTGGCTATTCTCGACCCTACACAGTTAGCCTCAGGGCTTAGTGAACCCATCGAACATCACGACCCAAGGCTCGGCGGCACAATGCGTCTCGTCAAACGCTCAGATAAGGTAATGAAGCATGTGATGGTCAAAGGAGAGTTGCTATTTAGTGAAGGGCAGTTTGCTCAAGACTTAGGGCAACGTCAATACGGCCAACTACTCCGATCTACTAGGCGTTAGTGTTTATTCAAATGGCTAGAGCGAGGGAACTAACCCTGCCCCGCTCTAGTCTATATCTTCCTTCGTTGTTGCTTAGACTACGAATAGATACTACTCCCACCTCCCTATTCATTATCTGTGAACACATCCTATGTTGGGGTTTTCGGTCTATGTTCAACAATTTTCTTCTTGACAGTCAGTGGTTTAGGGTTTTTGGGCAAAAAAAACGGGGTATGCTGCTTGCGAATTGGTGTTGCGTGCTTACCTTTGCACTCCCAAAACGATGGGATGTGGCATTTGCCGCGAGAGAGAGGTTGAAAAAAGTTTGCTAAAAAGTTTGGAGTTAACAAAAGCTTGCTTACCTTTGCACTCCCAAAACGATGGGAATGTTTGAGAAAGGGATTGCAGAAGTTTGTTGAAAAAATAAAGTTGTCCAAAAGCTTGCACAGTTTAATAACGGCGCTTACCTTTGCACTCCGAACCCTTTGTAAAAATCAAGTTTTACAGCAGTG
>NZ_KE387155.1:0-1664 GCF_000430505.1 Eisenibacter elegans DSM 3317
TTTTGATTGAACTTTTTGTTCTGAACTCTTTTGAACTCCAAGCTCTTCGCACCGAAATTGATTAGCAAACCGATTTCAAGGTCGTATGCTTCCAAATAATTGATGGCTTGTGCCAAATGCACGTCTTCCAATTTGATAATGGCTTTCAACTCTACCGAAACTATGCCTTCCACTAAAAAATCAACCCTGCGTGTGCCTATCTGCTGATTTTTGTAATATACCGGCATTTCGTGTTCCCTGCTGAAAGCCAATCCTTCATCTGCCATCTCAATTTCCAATGCCCGCTGATAGATAACTTCCTGAAATCCATTACCCAATGCAGAATGAACACGCATGGCACAACCAATTATCTTGGCAGTCAAGTCTGAATATTTATGCTCGCTTTTAATCATAGTCTGGACTGTGATTTTTGTGATTATTTGATTTTCCTGATTTTTCTTCTGCCTCATCAAAGTCATCACCTACATCAAATGAATCAAGGTTCAGACATATTTTCCCGCTCATTAACTTGGGCAGTAGCGTGTCACGGGTTTGGGTTAAGGATTGGATTTGCAATGAGTTGTATTTTATTTTTTCAAAAATTGGTTTGACAATCTCATCAAAATATTTAACTATTTTTTCGTTACCAATAAAAGTATTTAAGTCCATAATATGTCTTGGATAAATATGCGGTTGTGCGCTTCCTTCTTGGCTATCATAAATATTTTTTTGATTATATTTCAAAAATAAATAGCAATAATATACAAATGGATAGACTGTATTATCAATAAAACACGAATCAGAAGACCAAACTTTTGTTTGATACAACCTAACAAACCCTGCATTTGCACCCGAGCTACTGATTGTAACAACAGGTTCATTTGTATTAGATTCATTATGAAAACAAGAAGGTTCTAAACCACCTGCAACAACTGGAAAATCTCCTTCAATTGCTTGTGTTTTTGTAATATTTTTACCCTTCTTAGGTTGTAATACTTCCCCCAATTTCCCCATTCTCCACCCCTTCGGCAATCCATTGTCTGAACCTTGATTTTTTTGATTAGATGATTTTCCTGATTTCTTATTATCACAGCCATCAGGCAAATCATCAGAATCATAGTTCAGACTGTTTGGGAAGTTGAAATTGACAAACCACTCTTTGAAAATGGCTTGTGCCATCGCTTCCAAAGTTTGGTTCATTTGCAGGTTGAGTTCTATTTTGTCGTCAAGGGAAGAAAGGATTTGGGCGATTTGGCGTTGGGTGGGTAGGTCGGGCAAACTGATTTCAACCTTATTTAACACTTCAGTTGTTAAACTTGGAACGGCTGAACCAACATTCATTGAAGCTAAATCCATTGACTTCAATAAGTAATACAAATACTTTCCGTGAACACCATTTTTGATTTTGGTGTAAAACATTGTATCAACAGACCAAAACGGCTTATCAAGATAAAAAAGATTGCTCAAAGTGCCTTTTCGTGGAATCAGAATGCTTTCCTTGTCATACAAATGCGTTTCAGCATAACGCATAATCCCGCCCGAACCATAAACAGGAAACTCACCATCTGCTAAATGCTTATGGTCTTTACCGTATTTAATCTCGACAAGTTCACTTAACTTATATGTTTTCCATTCGCTCATTTGTCTGCACTATGATTTTTGTGATTATTTAGATTGCCTTGATT
>NZ_KE387155.1:2274-16025 GCF_000430505.1 Eisenibacter elegans DSM 3317
CAAATCAAAAAAATCAAGGTTCAGATGCTTATATGTTTTCCAATTGCTCATTTGTCTGCACGATGATTTTTGTGATTATTTAGATTGCCTTGATTTTCTGTATCCTGTTCATCAGGCAAATCAAAAGCATCAAGGTTCAGACGCTTATATGTTTTCCAATTGCTCATATCAGGAAGCTAATTTGAGTTTACGGATATTGTCTGGATTGTGGCGTTGGCTCCAAAGAATGTGCTTCGCTCCCTTGCTTTCTAAGGCAGACAGGTATTCATCATTCACTTCACGGTCAATGTCGTTGATTACCGCTAAACCGATTATTTCCTTTTGCGTCTGTTGTTCACGTACTTTTTTAATGTCATCCCAAGTAAACAGAAAGTGCGGCAGATTCATTTTATTTACCGAGTTGAAAGATTTAATCACAATCTCGGTGTTTCGGTAGGCAATCTGAAAATCAAACGTAAATTCAAGTCCTGTGCTCCCTTTGGAAATAAAGTAAGGCGTATAAATCAGTTCCTGTTCGTCTAAATAGGCTTTTACATCTTCCCTAAAAACAGAAGCCACCGTATGTTTTGCCAAATAGTACATATCGGCAGTTTCTGAAATGGCAGAAATCAGGTTTAGCTTCTTTTGCGGAAAATCTCGTTCGGTTGCTTCGGTAGTTAGTTCATCATTGCTGATACGTACCCCATAGTTGATAAGAATGCGGTCGAGTATTTCTTTTCGCTTGGGCGAACGGGTGATTTCAAGTCCGATCAATTCCAAATTCCTGAGCGTATTGCCATCATCCGATAGAATGATTTTGTTGCCTTCTTTTTTGGCATAGATGTCCACCGTGTCGTTGAACAATCCAACGAACGGGGTACTTATTTCTACCCAATCAGACGAATTACTGGCGGTCACCAAAGTTTTCTCCTTCAGGAAAGCGTAGTAATCGTTCATTAAACTATTTATCCAATTCATAATATTCTCATTTGATGGTTGAAACGAATGGCAGTTTTCAGGTTGATTTTCTGAAAGAACGCATTGAGCGTTTTGGTATAATCTTCCCTGCCATTCAATTCTTTCACGGGGAAATCGTCCAATTCCAAAGGAATTGCCCAAGCCAAAGGTCTGTATCCGTCCACCACATAATGGATATGCCCTGCGTAATCATCCAACCATTGTCCTGCAAAAGGTCTGAACTTTTCAGGTACAGTATCCAAAATACCAACGGGGTTCAGGTGCCTTGAATAATAATCTACCCTAAGCAATCCGTTTTGTGTGCTGTTGTCCTGATGGTGCAAACTAATTTTCAACGATTTCTTTTCGCTTTCTTTGATGTCAATCAACAAATTTTGGTCTAAATCATCAGGTGCGGAAAGCGTCAGGCGAAAACTCATTGGATATTGAATGTCCAAAAAATAGCTTTCTACTGTGTCACCATTTTGCACCACATACTTATCAAGTCCAAGAAGGTATTCAGCTAATTCTACGGTCATACTTCTATGGTTTTATGTGGTGTAATTTCAAATCCAATCTTTTTCAGGTTTTGGACTATCGCTTCGTCCAACTCCTGCGCCTTTTGCATTTGTGCTGAAAGGGTAGCCGTGAGCATTCGCATTTTCTCTTCAAATGCCTGTCCGTCTTCTTCCACTACTTTGAAATCAATGTATCGCCCTGGGGTCAGGATGTAATTGTTTTTGCGTATGTCTTCGATGGTGGCACTTTTGCAGAAACCGGCAATGTCTTGGTAAGTGATAAGTGAAGAGTGAACAGTTAAAGGTGTTTTATCTTCCAACTTTTCGCTTTTCACTTCTCGTTTTTTACTCCTCCAAGCGTGGTAGGTGTCGGCAATTTTTTTGATGTCGTTGTCTGTCAGTTCACGCTGTTTACGGCTTATCATTGTACCAAATTCTCTGGCATCAATAAAAAGTACTTCATTGGTGCGGTTTCGGAATTTGGTGGTTTCGGTTTTGTTGCGTGCCAAAAACCACAAGCAAGCGGGAATTTGGGTGTTGTAAAACAACTGCGAAGGCAAAGAAACCATACAGTCCACCAAGTCGGCTTCAATCATCGCTTTTCTGATGTCGCCTTCGGTGGCAATTTCAGAACTCATACTGCCGTTTGCCAAAACAATTCCTGCCGTGCCATAAGGGGCAAGTTTGCTCACAAACAATTGCAACCAAGCATAGTTGGCGTTTCCTGTTGGCGGTACGCCAAATTTCCATTTGTGGGTTTCGGCTTTATTGATATTGTAATCGCTCACATTAAAAGGCGGATTGGCAATGACATAATCCACTTTCAATTCGGGGAATTTGTCGTTCATCAAGGTATCACCCAATTCTATTTTGGCATCAATCCCACGGATTGCCAAATTCATTTTCGCCAACTTGTAAGTAGTCGGGTTGCTCTCTTGTCCGAAAATAGAAATTTTGCCTTTTCGGTGCTCGTGCATTTCAATAAAGCGTTCACTTTGCACAAACATTCCACCGCTACCACAACAGCCGTCATATACACGTTTTTCAGCTTCGGGGGCAAGCATTTCTACCAAGAGTTTTACGATGCTTTGTGGCGTGTAAAATTGTCCGCCTTTTTTGCCTTCGGCATCTGCAAACTGTCCTAAGAAATACTCAAACACAAAGCCCAAAACGTCTTTGTCTTTTCCGTTACCGCCTTTGCTCAACGTAATTGAGCCAATCAGGTCAATGAGTTCACCAAGTCTTTGTTTGTCGAGTGCTGGTCGAGCATAATCTTTCGGTAAAACGCCTTTCAAAGAAGCATTGTCACGCTCAATGCTGTCCATTGCTTCGTCAATGTCTTTCCCGATTGTAGGCAGTTTGGCTCTGCCTTGCAGCCATTTCCAACGTGCTTGCGGTGGCACATAAAAAACCCGCTCGGCTGTGTATTCGTCCTTGTCTTCTGGGTCGGCTCCTGTTTCGTGTTTGGTTGCTTCTAATTTTTGATACAATTCATCAAAAGCATCTGAAATATATTTTAAGAATATCAAACCCAATACAACGTGTTTGTATTCAGCCGCATCCATATTATTGCGGAGTTTGTCGGCTGCTTGCCAAAGGGTTTTTTCTAATGCTAAATTCTCGCTCATTTGTTGTCAGTAAATCTAAATTTTTAATTGCAAAGTTAATTTTTAAATGCCTGTTATTCTTGTCAAACCGTGTCTAATGTCGGTGGGTGCGTTGGGGCAAAAGCAAATGTGCTGCATTGCGTTGGCTTTACTCACGATTAGATTGTTTTTAAAAAGGTGTTCGTGAATGCTGAAGCATTTGAGCGTGGGGATGCAGCTCTTTTGATTTTGCTGAAGCGTTGGCATTTTGTCTTTCATTTTTCTGTTCGTTTATTGTTAGCACTGTCGTCTTTTAGGGTGAGGCATAACGGTTTGGGCTTGGCGAAGAAGCGGAATGAGAAGCACAAAATTTCAATTTTTCACAAATGTTTATTATTATTTCGAATGTTCAATTTAGCACTGAACCAGCTTTTTTGCAAAACGCCTGTTAGCGGCTGTGTTGTTGTTATTCGAGTGTTGTTCCGTCACCAAAAATAATTTTCTCGGGTGTCCAAACAACCTTTATATCTTTAATGCTTTTACTTCTAAGCCTTGTGTCTTCGTCCATGAATTGATTATAGTCAGTCGTGTATGACTTCTTTACAATTTTCCCCGCAGGTATTCCTTCGTCTTCGACAAGATTAATGGCTTTTATTTTCTGGTCGAACAAGTCAGTGATTAATAACGAACCTTTTACAGCTCTTATGTCTTTGTCGCCTTTGTTTTCGTAAGCAACCTCATAGGTCAAATAATCCTCCCAATCAGCCTTGTAGTAACCCTTGTCATACAATGCTACCGTTAGTTTAATGGGTTGTTGCAAGAGGTCAAAGCGAAGAACAATCCTGCAATTGTCAGTGTGAAGATTGATTTTGTCATGTTTATTTATTTAATGGTTTAAGGTGACGAATTTATGAAACATTGCCGCTAACGTCAGTCTGTCCAAAAACCAACTCTTGTGAAGATAGCAAAAAGCCAAGAAAAATCCATAGCTTAGGGAATAAAATTTATTACAGGCAAAGACAGGGCTACTTACAGCCTTACTGCTCCCCTTGAGGGGCTGGTATCTCCTGACAGTGTGGTGCGGCGCATAGACCTCTTCGTCGAAAGTTTAGACTTAGCTCCTTTGGTTTTTTTTGGCTAATTTTAAGCCACTTACAGGAAAGATATTTTGTGTTTTTCAAAGTATTCGTACCAAATATGCATCTCGCTACGAGCTTGTATCGCCTTGGTACAGCGTGTTTTGATGAGTTTTTAGACAGATTGACGTTTTGCCGCTATACACAGGCAGGGTTTTAACCACTGAATTTCCTACGAAGACCGAACTTTAAATTTATCACTTTCCTGTACTATGAAGCACGAATTGAAAATCAGCGAAGCTAAACCCCTGCCTGCGTATAGGTGATGTTATGCCTTCGCCCTTCTTTTTTGTATGTTGATTGTTCGTTCATATTTTCGGTTTTTGTCGTGCGTTGGCTTGGTGGCTCTTTTGCATCCCGATAGCTATCGGGATGGCTTGTGTGTTGGCTTCCTTCGACAAGCTCAGAACAGGTGTGCGGTTTTGCAATTGAAAATCATGAGCACCCTTGAAATTAAATTTAGACAAGCGAATAAATGTACCACCAAAAGCCTGGGCTATTTGCAGTCGGGAAGGTTTTTGTTTATTATGTCTGTCTTCAAGTAATCGTTTTTGGTTTTAGGTTGCCATTCAAAATGTTGAATTTCTTTAACCGTAAATAGTTTTGTTGGGTCTGATTGGATTAAATTTTGAGTGAAATCGTCTTCCAATTTCTGCAAGTGGTCAATGTCGCAAGGGGAAAGCTTTTGCTGAATGGCGATATTTCCTAAACTGTCAATTGCTGTTGGTTTTACACCATTGTTTAAGGAGACTGAAACCGTTTTTAAGTTGTCAATCCTTTGTATGATGTAAAGTCCTTCAAATTCTGCATCCACATAGAAAGTGTTGAATTGGTATCGTCCACCTGTTAGATAAATGGCAACATCTGTCAAGCAGGGTGATGGCTTGCTAACGATTCGTAAATTTGTTCTGTCAATTAGTTGATTGGGATATAGTTCTTTCATTGCTTCTTTCATTGCAAATGCTCCAACAACCAAACCGTCACATAAATGACCGTGAAATTTTTCGAGGTCATCAATCGTGATTTTTTGCTTGTGGGTTAGCCGTCCTTTTGAAAAGTCAGTGTCTATCGTTTCAAACTCAGGGAATTTGTCCGAAGTGTTGCAAGAAGCAAAGGCTAAAAGTATTACACACCAAAAAGTTTTCATATTCTTTTGAAATAGATACACAATAAGAAGCCGGTATTTTATGTGGTCATTGTATTTGAATTTTAAATGTTTCCGTATTTATTGAGGATTGCCAACTGCCCAGCGTGGTAAGCGGTGTGTGATACAATTCTGCCAAAAGCTTCGGCTTTGGTTTTAGTGCCAAATTCTTTGGTCGTGATTTGAGTTTCCCAATCGGTATCTGTTTGTTTTTCAACAATAGATTTTAGTTTCTCGAAGGATTCAGATACATAGTTTTTCAAGACTTCCAAGTCTGTCCATTCGCCTGTATCGTGTTTGTCAATGACTGTTTTTGCAGTTACTTTTACTTCGCTTGCACCAAACACATTTTTAGCAAAAAGCAATTCTACGTCACCAATATGGCGAATGAGAAAGCCCACCGAATTAGGTGAATTACCCAGTTTCTTTTGCAAATCATTTTCAGTTAGATTTTCTAACTGATTGGAGAATCGAGTTCGGGATTCAATCCAAAGTTCGAGGAGTGTATCCGTTTTTGATTTCATAGCAAAATGTTGAATAAAAATCCCGAAAGGATAATGAATAATGTAACTACTCCGAAATAGACGGCAATCAATTTCAGGGTCATTGCTTTTTTTAGTAAGGTTGCTTCGGGGATGGACAAGCCAACTGTTGCCATCATAAAAGCGATGGCTGTACCAAGTGGTACCCCTTTGGCAACAAATACTTGAATGACGGGAACAATTCCTGCTGCATTGGCATACATAGGTACGGCAAGAATTACAGCTAATGGAACTGTCCACCACTGACTACCACCCAAATATTGGCCAAAGAACTTTTCCGGAACATAGCCGTGCATGGCCGCACCGATGGCAATACCGATAATGACATACAGCACAACCCCTTTGACAATATCCCAAGCACCACGAGTGATTTCGGGTAATCGCTGACGAAAAGTCAATTGTTCTTCTTCGTATTCGCCTTGTTGCATTTTGTTTTCAAGAATTTTTTTCACCCAATCGGATAGTAAAGGTTCCAAGTTGAACTTTCCTAAAAGCCATCCGCCAATTGTACCTAACAAAATACCTGAAATTACGTAAATCAAAGTGGCTTTTATTCCAAACATTCCCAAAAACATGGCAATAGCGACTTCGTTCACCAATGGCGAAGTGATGAGAAAAGCAAAGGTTACACCCAATGGAATGCCACCTTGTACAAAGCCAATGAACAAAGGCACGGAAGAACAAGAACAAAAAGGGGTAATCGCTCCAAAGATGGAAGCAAATAAATATTCAAGTCCATACAGTTTTTTTCTGTTCAGGTAGTTTTTGAGCCGTTCGATGGGGAAATAGGCGTTCACTATTCCCATTAAAAACACAATCAAAAACAATAGAATAAGAATTTTCAATGTGTCGTACACAAAGAAATTTAAGGCTGTGCCTAAATGAGTTTCTGCACCTATTCCGACAACAGAATAAATCAACCAATCAGCGAAATGTTGTATCCAGTCAAACATAGTTGATTTGTTTTAACAACAACCCGAAGATGAGCAACAAGAATCGCCACCTGTTACAATCGTTGTATCGCCTTTTGTAGGAAAGCCTTTTTGCACCCAACGAGCAATGCCGTGTTGCATATTCACCACATTGGTGTAACCGTGATTTACTAAAAATCCGGCTGCTCTTAGGCTTCTTCCGCCACCTTTGCAAACCATTACTACATCTTTGTCTTTCGGTACTTCGGTGTAGCGTTCTTCAAATTCGCTTAAAGGAATGTTGATGATGTTTGGCGCATCGTAAGCTAATTGTGCCACTTCATCTTTTTCACGAACATCTACCAACAATGCTCCTTTTTTTAACCATTCTTGCGCAGTGGTAGGGCAAATTTCTTTTACTAAAGTTTGATTTTCCAAGGGTTTATTTTTTTAGGAGTTCAACAATTTCGCTCACTTGGGCAACTCTGCCTTTGATTTTGATTTGCTCATCAATCATCAAGACAGGAGTAGTAAGTACATTGTACTTCATCATTTCTTCAATGTCTTCTACTTTTTCCACATTGGCCTCAATATTGGTTTGTTTGAGTGCTTCGAGCACATTGCTGTAGGTAGTTTTGCACTTTGGGCAGCCCGGACCTAATACTTTTATCTGTATCATATTTTTAAGGTTTTATTGATTCAGTTCGTAAATATACGAACATTAATTCGTAGTTCGTAGTATTACGAACATTATTTTTAAAAAATTATTCTAAAACCTTGTTCAGCAATGATTTAGCAAGTTTGAAATTTTCCCTGTTGATGCAATACTTGGTAGTGGGTGGCGTAATATCACCTTGAATCAATCCTGCGTCTTTTAACTCTTTTAAGTGTTGAGAGAGGGTTGATTTTGCGATGGGTAGTTCCTCTGCCATATCTCCGTGATAGCAACAGGCCTGAGAATTGAGTAATTCCAAAATGGCAATGCGAACAGGGTGTCCTAATGCTTTTGCAAATCGAGCAGTCTGCTCTTGTTCTTTCGTGAAATAATCGTTCTTAATACTACTTGGCATCTTTTATTGAGTTGTTGTTCGCAAATATACGAACAATATTTTAGAAAACGATTCGACGCGGGCAACTATTTGTTTTGGGTGGTGGGGACAGTTAGGCAGAATTCAAGTGATTTTCAGGATTTTCTTGATTTTCCATGATTTTCTGGCTCTTTAAGCAAAATCGCTTCTGTTTGAGTACAGATATACTATGGTGCATCGATGATTTCATTTATTTTATTTCTGATAAGTGTATAAGGGGCGGATTGGGGAGTGGGTTGTGTATTGACAGCACCTAAACTTCTTTGCACAAAAAGAATTCCGATAACATTTCTTTTTTTATCAATCCAAGGACTAAACCCAAATGCACCCTGAGAGCCAAATGCAGTCGGAATGCCATTGGTGAGTTCTTCGACCCAGCAACCTAAGCCATACCGAAAATTTTGCCGAAGCGGGTCGCCATCGTAAGGTGTAAAGGCAATAGGCACTCCATTGGTTTGGTCTTTAAGTATTTCATCCACAGCAGTTTTTGAAAGAACTTGCACGCCATTAAATTTTCCATCATTTAAAAGCATCAACAATAAGTTGGCAAATTCCATCATACGTGTACCTGCTCCGCCAGCAATCCGATAGTTGGTGGTATTGCCCAAAGCAATATAATTGGTATTGGGCATCAGGCATTTGTCTGCCACTTGTTCCTTAAAAATGATGTCCCAGGTTTTGCCTGTAACCTTTTCGGCTATTCCACCAGCTACGTGCATACTTACACCTCCATAAGCGAATTGCGACCCATTGGGGGCATATGGCATAGAGGCTCTTGGAACGTTATTTGTTCCTATCATTCCGCCTTGCCCTATGCCTCTTACAGCCTCCTGAAGATTGATAAGGTCGGTGCTAATCCACTGACTACCACCTGAAAAGCCGGCGGTATGCGACATCAGTTGCCTTAATGTGATGTCTTTTCTGTCAGTAGCGGAAAACTCTGTAGGATAAAAAGTGCTTACTTTGTCATTTAGGCTCATTAAGCCTTTATCCACCAACGCCATCACTGCAACCATTGAAGGAAGTTTTGAGCCAGAGGCAATAGGAATGTAGGTATTGTCGGTATAAGACCCAAAATACTGTTTGTATAATACTTTACCGTCTTTGTCCATTAATATCAACCCTGCATTTCCACCAAAGGCAGTAAGATTATTTTGCATAATCGCTGTGAGAGCAAAAAAATCTTTGTCTTTGAGAGGAGGTGCGACCGGCTGTGGGTCGTTTTTTTTACTGCAAGCTGCAAGTAGGATACCTATTGCAAAAGCAGAAACGGTGATAACTTTCATCATACCAATTGGATTTATTACTAAGCCTTAGACACAACATTGGTGAAAAGGTTTAATGTTGATTGGTGGAAACTTATCTACAATGCCCGCTAACGGCAGCCTGCCTAAAAATCAACTCCTGCGAAGATAGCAAAAAGCTAAGAAAAATCTATTTTTTGCTCTTTTGTGGCTAATTTTAAACCACTTACAGCAAAAATATTTTGTACTTTTCAAAGTATTCACACCCAACATGCGTCTCGCTACGAGCTTGTATCGCCTTGGTACAGCGTATTTTAATGGGTTTTTAGACAGATTGACGGTTTGCAGCTTTGCGAAGGCGGGGTTTTTCAGCACAAATGTTCATTTGAAAAACTGAACTTGAACCTTGCACTAAACTGTCATAGAAGCACTGAACCCGCCATTTTGCAAAACGGCTGTTATGCGGTCGGCTTTCTATTTCTGTCAGTCGCTTCATTGTCAATTACAGCAATTTGTTCCTGCTTGAATGGGTGGACATTTTACTGTCCCATAGCTACAATAAACGCAACAGTCGCCCTGTTTTGGCTTTAAAACTTTCTTGCAGTTTTCACACTCGTAAAAATATTGGCAAGCGTCTGTCGGCATTGTTTCTTCTTTTTTGTGTCCGCAGTCGAGGCAGGTGATTGTTGATTGCAGTATGATGTTCATTTTATTTCTTTCTTGTCGGTTACTGAATAGCCTGTTTTTGAAATGGCTTTTTGTATTTCTTGAAGGTCTGTTTTGGTCTTGTCAAACTCCACGATTGCATTTCCATTTTCGTATGAAACGCTTGTGTGAATTATTCCTGTCAGTTTATTTATTTCGTGGTTTACGTGTTGTTCGCAACCTGTGCAAGTCATTCCACTAATTGTAAATTCTGCTTTCTGAATGTTTGCTTGTTCTGTTACAATTAATTGTTTCTCCGACTTAGGGAAAAAGATAGGAGCATAAGTCGGAAACGCAAGCATTATTCCTGCAAAAACAGTCACGATACCCAAAAATGTTTTTGTTTGAATGAATGGTGTTTTTTCTTTGGTGTCACAATTACAGTCCAATTGTTTTTGAGGTTTTAGTTTCTGATACCAAGCAAACCCAAGCACCAAAACAGTCAAGCCGATTAAATATGGTCTTAAAGGGTCAAGCCAAGAAAAAGTCGAAGCAAGACCACTTGTCCCTGCCAACAAAGCCAAAACAGGGGTAATACAACAAAGTGAAGCCGAAATTGCTGTCAGTAGTCCAAGTCCTGCGAGTTTATTTTCTGATTTCATTTTTTATCTTTCAGTTCGTTTGTTGTCGTTTTTTAAGCTGCCGCTAACGTCAGTCTGTCCAAAAACCAACTCTTGTGAAGATAGCAAAAAGCCAAGAAAAATCCATAGCTTAGAGAATGAAATTTATACTCGGCAAAAACAGGGCTACTTACAGCCTTTAAAATCAAGTGGCGAAACGCAAATTTCTACCACCGACCCCGAAAGTCGGCTGCTCATTACCCGCAACAATATCACCGAAGTTGCTTACAATGTCCAGACCAGTGTAGATGCCAAAAACAACTTACTGATAGACTTCAAAGTAAGCAATGAAAACGACAGCAATGCGATGGGAGGTATGCTCAGAAGGGCAAAAGCGATTTTGAAAACCAATCAATTTAGAGGACTCTACGACAAAGGCTACCACACAGGCAGCCAATTTGAATACGCTCAAGATTTAGGTATTGAGGTCTTAGTTGCTATTCCTGCGGTTTCCTCACACGCTCCCGATACAGCTTATGACGTATCAAATTTTAGTTATAACAAGGAGGCCGACCACTATGTATGCCCTGCCCAGGAAATTTTGAATAGCCGAGAATGCCGCCCGAATGGGAGCAAATTTACCCACTTATTTGCGAAGGCAGGCGATTGTAGAACACCCCTACGGCATCATCAAGCGACAATGGGGATTTTACTACATTATGACCAAAAAAACCATCAAGCGAGCTTCAGCGGATGTAGGTCTGATGGCGATAGCGTTTAATTTATACCGAATTTTCAATATTTTAGAGCCAGAAGTATTGGAAAACTACCTCAAATCAGCTTTTTCTACTTTTTGGAATTTGATGTCTGATTTTAAGCCCTTTCACTCAAAGCATTTTGTACTTTTTAAAGTAAGTTGCCTCAGGGGTGCAGCTTGCCACAGGCTTGCATACCCTTGACAGAGAGGCAAATAAGGGGTTTTTAGACGGTTTGACGGTTCTCAGCTATACGCAGGCAGGGATTTTAACCACTGAATTAAAAAAAAAACTTTTCTGTCCTACGAAGCACGAATTGAAAATCAGCGAAGCTAAACCCCTGCTTGCGTATAGCTGATGTTAGCGGGTCGTTGTTCTTATTTATCAGTCATTTATATGATTTTCAATTCCATCTATTATTGTTGTCCAATCTTCTAAATGTAATTCGTGTCCTGTTCCTACAAGTGTAATCAGTTTAGAACCTTTTATTTTTTCGAGTAAAACACTGACATTTTTGTAATGCAAAATTTTGTCTTCAGTTCCATGTATAACAAGGGTTGGCTTCTTTATTTCGGTAATCCTATTCCAATATTCTTCTCCACCTTGTAGTGTTGCGTGATTGAACATACTGATATAATTTCTCGCTCTCTTAAATTCTTCTCTGATATACTTTTCGGTTCTTCCATTATCAAATGCTTTTTTGCCTGACATCAAAGCAAACCCTTTAATCATATAATTCACAACGCTATCTTCATTGGTCCAGTCAACAGATTCAGCATTACCGTGGTGTTCAATAATTCGAGTATCCATCTCAGGAATAGTTGGGTCTGAGTCTCCCCAAGGTCCTGTTGAGAGAAGAGTTAGTGAATGAATTCTGTTTGGATATTTAATTGTGGCGATTTGAGCAATTAGTCCGCCTAATGACATACCAACCAAATGTGCTTTATCAATTATATAATCGTCTAAAATTGCAATCAAATCATCAGTCAGATTTACAATGTCATAAGGTGCGCTTCCTGGTTCATAAAAAGTTGATTGTCCTACGTCCCTATTGTCATAACGAATCACAAAAAACCTTTATTAGCCAATTTTTGGCAAAACTCCGTGTCCCAATAAAGCATTGAAACTGTTGCACCTGCAATTAACAAAATTGCAGGGTTATTACTTTTCCCGAAACTTTGGGTAAAAAGTTCAATTTCATTTGTTTTTACTATTTTCTCTTTCATTTCTATCTTATTCTGTTTGCAACTGATAATTGTCAGTCCGATTATAAATAGCAGAATTATTTGTTTCTTCATTTTGCCTGAATGTATGTTGTTGTCCTTTACAATGCCCGCTAACGGAAAAATGTTTGCGAAGGGCGGGATTGATAGCACTTCCCTTGCCTTACGCACAAAGTTTATAGAAAACATAAAAGCCTAAATTACGCACATTAGCCCGCCTTTTCGCAAACATAATGTTGTGGGCTGTTTTTAGTCTTTCGTACTCTCGTTTGCTAGCGGATTTTCTGTTACGATTTCTCCGTTTGGTAGTTCATAAAAACGTTTTCCATTGACTACAAAGTCGTTGGGCAAACCATTTTTTCTGTTTATTTCTTTTGCCTCTTGTACTGCCTTACTGAACAAATTAGTAAAGTAAGATGCTGTTTGGTAGGCTTCAAGATTATCTAATTTCTGTACTCTCATTTTTCAAAGTCGTTTAAAAAGTTCTGAAATAAGTTTTCAATTTCTATCACAAAATCTTCGCTATTACCTATGGCTACTCTTTGCGGTGCAGTATCGGTTGAGTTATAAATCATCACCCAACTATGTACTAAACTTTTGTAGGTATTCCAAAAGTTCGTTTTACTGCGGTAATATCTACGAATTACGTCTTCATCAGGCACAAAATGTCCGCCAAGTTTTACTCGCAATTTTATCCTTTGTATGCAGTCGTTTGGATTATCCAAAAATACGTACACTAATCGGGTAACATATCCTTGCTGTTTTGCTTTATCAATGGCTTTTACAAGATAGTTTCCTGACAAGGTACTTTCTAAAACAAAACTTGTTTCAGTTTCAATAAACTTGTCAAGTCGGCTAAAAAACTCTTTGCCTGCTTGTAATTTTGAAACGCCTAACTCTTTTTCAATTTCGTCTGCGTTCAAAAACTCAAAGCCTGTTTCTGACAAAATCTGTTTTGAAAAGGTCGTTTTTCCTGAACCGTTTGCTCCTGCTATGATGATGAATTCTTTCATTGGCATTTACTTTTCATAAGCATAAGTCCCATCAGGTTTTACAAATGCCTGAGCAACTTTATCTGCGTTTGTTTGATTTCCATTGGAAACAAACCAATCGTAAGTTGAATGAATTAGCGTGTAAGTTCCACGCCCACCAGTATATTCTGTACCACAGCTCGTTTCAAAACCAATCTCATTTAAGTGATTGGCAAGGTTTTCGGCTGTCATTGTTGTTTTGTTACCAACCAAAGCGTTAGCCAAGTGTCCAATATGTTCCTTTTTGTTCATTTTTAGTTTTGTTAAAATAGCCCACAACGTCAGTCTGTCCAAAAACCAACTCTTGTGAAGATAGCAAAAAGCCAAGAAAAATCCATAGCTTAGGGAATAAAATTTATTACAGGCAAAGAC
>NZ_KE387155.1:17495-19052 GCF_000430505.1 Eisenibacter elegans DSM 3317
GAAGAACTGAGATTCAATTTTAGCACTTTTCTGTCCTACGAAGCACGAATTGAAAATCAGCGAAGCTAAACCCCTGCTTGCGTATAGCTGATGTTGGCAGTAGTGCTTCTTGGTCTTGTCATTCGTTATTCAGGTTTTCAAGTTCCAATGCTAATAGTTTTAAGTCCTGTTTCATTAGGTTAATTTGTGCTTCAATTTGGTCGTGCATATTGGCTCGATTTGCCAATTGGTCGGCCTTATACTTTCCGCCTTCTCCGAAAAATAGCGAATAAACTTTCTCTTTATTTTTTTCTTTGGTGTATGCTATTTGGCCAAATCCCAACCACTTGTCAACGAGTTGCTTTTGTATTGATTTTATTGAGCCATCAGGTTTTTCATAGGTCAAGTAATACCAAACAGATTGTGGAAAGATAGTTGAAGTTTCGGGTGCAAACCAAATGTCTTTAAGAGCATTTCTTGAATGATAAAATTCAATTTTTCTCTTATTCAGCAAAATCATTACACCCAAAGTCGCTTCTGTCAAACCTGCACCAATCCCAATAAATTCAGGGGTGCTTCCTGCGTCACCATTAGCCAAAAGTATTCCTGCTGTTATTGCTCCAACCGCTCCAACTACAATAGCTCCAACCGTCAATTTCGACTCGGCATCATCTTCTTTTCCTTTAAGGTAAGTTGCAATTTGGTCTGCTCGTTCTTCTTCGCAGTCCATCTCACTCGCAACGGCTGAAATTTCAAGAGATGATATATTTAGTCTTTGATTTATTTTTTGGGCTAGTTCCACAATTTCAATTCTACGTTCAAGCGTAGGGTTCACTTTAAAGTTCTTTTTCAAATAGACATATTCAGTCAGAAGGTCGATAAGTCCGATTGCATTTGCAGTATTTAACGACTGAAATGAAAACCTATTTGTAAGAATTGTGTCAATGTCAAGCGAATGGATAGGTTTCGGCAAATCGTCTTTTGAATAATTAAAAGTCGTTTGTTGATTACAGTTGCTTATGTCAAGTTGCGATTTTAATTGAGCGTTTTTTAGTCCTGCACAAGAAGTCAGAACGAAAGTCAAAATCGTTAATGTCCAAATTACTGTTCTATTAATCGTCAAATTCATTCTTTTAATTTTCTGTCATTCCGTTGGTTTACGATGTCTTTTTAGCATTACTGCCAACATTTACTTATACGAACTTTAGTTCGCATTTTTCAAATTCATGAGTGTATCCAAGGGGTTTTTTAGCTTTTTGGATGGTTCGGTTGCTTACGTGTGTATATCGTTCGGTAGTTTTAGAGCTACTATGTCCTAAAAGTTCTTGGATGATACCGATATCTGTTCCGGCTTCGTGCAAGTGTGTTGCAAAGCTATGCCGCAAAGTGTGGAAGTTGATTTTTTTTGTGATGTTTGCCTTTTGCTTGGTCTTGATTTTTTGCCCTGTTTTATAATCACAATTCACGAGCCAGCCTCTATCTTCATATGCAACTATACGCAGGTCTGTGTAGGTTTCGGTAGCCGTTGTTGGTACAATGACTGGCTCCGAGCGACGTGCTATGTCGGTTTGTTGAACC